>JBJSXY010000368.1:0-4361 GCA_046086625.1 Pseudomonadota bacterium
GGAAATGGGCGAAGACGCCCGACACTTTTTTGATTCGGTTTATGACAGAAAGATCCCCACAAGCTTTAAGAAATGGGTGGTCGCCCCTCATCGTTTATCCAAGAAAGTGAATCATCTTATTAAGGAAGAAATGGAAGCTGCCAAAACAGGAAAAAAAGCTTACATTTTTGTTAAAGTGAATGCTTTGGTAGATGAAGATACCATCCGATCTCTTTACGAAGCTTCCCAAGCGGGAGTTAAAATCGATTTAGTAGTCCGGGGAGCTTGTTCCCTCATTCCCGGAATAAAAGGAATCAGTGAAAACATTCGGGTCATTAGTATTTTAGATTACTTTTTGGAGCATAGCCGAATTTACTATTTCGAAAGCACAGAGCAGCTTTATCTCTCAAGCGCAGATTGGATGCCTCGAAACTTTCTTCGTCGTTTGGAAATAGCTTTTCCTGTTCTAGATGAAAGACTTCACACTTTTTTAAGAGAAGTCGTTTTAAATGCCTATTTAAAAGATACGGCCCAAGCAAAAGAGTTAACTGCTCAAGGGGTTTGGAAGAAGCGTTCCACTTCTAAAGGAGAGCCCGCTTTCAGGTCTCAGTTTTTTTTCAGAGAGTTGGCCGAAAATCAATACCGAGGGACTGGTCTTGACTAAAACACTCATTATCATTCGACACGCTCACCGAGACACCGATAAAGGTCGAGAACTCAATAATGGACTCTCCGACAAGGGCCGAAAACAAGTGAGAAAAGTTTTTGATTTTTATTTTGAGCGCTTTCCAGAAATTGAAAAACCCATTCTTTTGTCGAGTGGACGAAAACGTTGCATGGAAACTTTGGAACCCTTGGCCCGCAAACTCGAAAGGCGACTGACCGTGAACCCTCTTTTGATGGAACAAACTTCCAAAGAAACCACGGCGCAGTTCAAACAACGAGTCCGCCGCTTTAAGAAGGAATGGGAAAAAAGTACGGCCGAACTCACCTTAATTTGCTCGCATGGAGATTGGATTCCTGTTTTTCTGAAGGAACTTTTAGGAACGACTATCCATTTAAAAAAAGGCGGCTGGGCAGAAGTTGTGCAGTTAGAAGACCCCGAACTTACTTGGTTGATTCAAGAGTTTTGATAACAGGCAAAGCACTGGCTTGCGGCAGTTGAAAGTGCCACCACTCAGTTGGAAACACTTCGAGTCCAACAGAAGACATCAGTTGGATTAGTTTATCTCGATTCTTACATTTTTCTTTTTCGTTTTCCTCACAAACGTACTTAGGACTTGCTTTCGGAGTAAAATCATCGAACGCAGTTGGAAATTCTAAAAGGGTTCCGTTTTCATTTACCAGCGCCACATCCACTGCAGCTCCTCGATTGTGGTTCGACCCTTTTTTAGGATCGGCAACGTAGCGGGGATCTGGCACTAGCTTCCACATCGCTTCTTGCACAGCCAGGGGACGATAACAATCCCAGAGAATGAGTTTAAGTCTTTCTTGAGAAAGCAGCGGCACTAGCTTTTGAAGTTTTTCTTCCAGTTCGGGCAAGACCCAGCACTGCTTCAACCCAAAGGCCGAATAGACATTTTTTTTGAGGAAATTATTTTCTGAGTGATATTTTAGATCGAGCTGAAACCGAGCCCCTTTGACTTCTTGGAGAACCGAGGAGTGGGCGAGGATGGAGGCGGCCAGGAAGAAGATTTTAAAAGCAGGGGCGGGCATTAGTCAGCTATCGGGCGTTTTTTTCGGCAACTGACACGAGCCGTTTGACATAGATTTGGTTCAGCTTCATGTTCCTTTTTACAATCGGCGCAGACATCTAGGTGAGTCTTCTCGTCGTTCCAAACCCCTCCATGTCCTGTTACCGAACGGCAATCGGGTCCCAGATTCGCCGTATGTTTCAGTTCTTCGCATTTGGGATGAACGCAAATGACCACGCCCTCACTGTCTTTCGCAAGTGCCACAGCATTGGTTAAGAGAACAGCTAATAGGAATCCAGAGTGGAAAAAGATTTTTTTCATAGGGTTTTTAAAGCCCCCCCCTCGTGGACAGAGGGGGGAAATTTTTTTAGGGATTGATTCGAACAACGGGATCGTACCCCTCGTTGCCTCCAGCGGATGAAGTTGCATATCCGCAAGGTATCCAATTGGAGGAACTCCCATCATCTCCGAAGTTTTCTTCACAAGCTGCAATTCCAGCGGTCGTGGCTGAATTTACTAAAGTCACTGGAATGAAAACTTGCGGCGCTGGTGCTTGGCAGTCCCACTGCTGACCAGACGAGAAATCTGCCTGAGAGGATACAGTTGGAGGATGAATGCTCGCTCCAGAAACAGACTTTGCTTGAACAGCGCTCAAATACGGGCTTGATGCCTCTCTCGCCCCCGCATCATCCCAAGAGCGAACTTGGCTATCACTCGTATAACTTTGAGGATCGTTGTTGGAATCAAGCCAAGTATTCTGAAAATTCATTTTTCCCGAACCAGCTCCTAACGCCAACGTTGAAAACTTATCTGCCCCAGCGAGGCCCATTTCAACATAGTGTTGAGTATCAAAACTATTACCGCTGGAGGTCGACGACTTATAGCCCCCTTCAAGAGAGACTCTGTCCGCATACTGAATCATTGTGTTGACGTTCGCGCCGGTATAACTGCTGCCAAAAGTATAGTAATTTTTGGAATCCACTTGTTTTGACAGCCATTTACCCGTTGAATCAAAAGTGCCTGTGACCACAAGTTTGTCTTTATAGGAATAACCTGAACCACTCTCAGTGCGGACGGTAGTCATGGTGGCACTTGTTCCACTGAGCACACTAGAAATAAACTCATTATTACTACTGGTATTTCCAGGAGCACAAGTGAACATCGTGAAGTTGGAAATCGCACCACCACTCATTTCAATTTTGAATTTCACCCTGATTACGCCTCCACCCATACTTGGAGGCAAGGTAACTCCATAAAATTTGTCATTTCCATCATAGTTATTATTGGTGAAGAGATTTGCGGCATCCATGACGCCCACATAGCAAAGGATTTTATCTGGATTGGCGGCGCCTTTGAATAGGGAAGCAATTTGTTGGCCTGCCTCACACATAGGAGCACTTTTTCCAGATGACCAATTATCGTAAGCCGGTGGATTAGTCTGCTTTCCCCAATCCTTAACTAAAATTCCAGCTCTCTCAGCCAATTTCATTTCTAAGCTATTCCACGGAGCAAGACTGGCAGTCAGCTTTCTCGGAGCATCCGCTAACGACGAAGCAGTAGTAACCGGCCCTGAGGCTTTAGGCATATTCGCCAGTGAAGTAATCCCCCCCCCCCACTCGTACTACTCCCACACCCGTTTAAAAGAACTCCAGCTAGACCTAACGAAGCTAGAGCGAAAAGTGATTTCGATTTCATGGATTCTCCCTCTTGAAATAAATGAAACACAAAAAGACATCGGCTTCTCTGACTCTGATATTTAGCTTTCACAGCGCGTTGAATTGTGAAATTTAAAAAGTGGACTACCAATTCTCCACCCTTGTTAGTTCAAGATGGGAAAAGTCGTATGAAGACGCCCTTTATTCCAAGGGATTTTGGAGTTTGATGCCAGTAATGGAAGAAAAATCTCTATCTGCCGTCAAAAGTAAAGTAACCCCTGATTCCATGCAAATAGCAGCAACGCGAGCATCATGAATCATCGGTCCCTTCACTTTGTTTTGGGCAGCAATAGCGCGAATTTTTGGCCAGTAGTGATTTCCCTCTCCAATGAGATGAAGAGTGGGGCTATCCATCCATAACTCAATTTGTTTCAAAGCTTGCTCATTAGTAGAAGGTGGCGCGTAGATTTTAGGGTGAGTGACGATAGCAAAAAACTCATGCAAACAGGGCCAAGGAATGGCCCAGTCTAACCCGCCTTCAGCTACTTCTTTTAGTTTTTTAAAAGCCGATTTATGAAAGGAAGAATCTTTGCGGTGGGCATAGACCAAAATATTCGTATCTATCGCAATCACTCCCCACGTCCTTTATAAATAGCTTGTCTCAGCCCCTTCCAGTCCTCATTCTCGAATTCCTTTGAAATCCCTTTTCCTTCGACGCTGCCATCTTTAAGGGAAAACCTGATGGGCCGCTTATTACTTTCAATCATGTTTCTCAGCGCAGACTCAATCACCGTTTTAAGAGATAGTCCTCGTTCTGCAGCATACTTTTTCGCAGTTTTTAAAAGCTTTTCAGAAATTTCAACCGTGGTTTTCATACATAAAAGAATATCATAACACCCATAAATATGGAAACTTTCTGGTCCCACCACAGCCCTACCTCTTACTTCGAAGTCCTCTTAAACACTTTCCAGAGGCGGTCGATATCTTCCCGCAATAAATTTGTGAGAAAAGTCGTATAGGGAATCCCTTGTGC
>JBJSXY010000369.1:0-3984 GCA_046086625.1 Pseudomonadota bacterium
TCTGAAATCGACACCAGGTAAATACATTTGGGGCCGAAAGCAAACCTACAAAAGTAAAGCCGTACCTTCCGCCGTAAACTTTTTTTACACCCGTACAGCCTTTTTGCGTTCGTGTTTTCGGGGCTTTTCGTAAATCGCTGAAATCTCATCATTTCACAATTGGTACAGAGAATGCTCTACGTGTACGCGGCGAGAGAACTGCCTCGGTGGTGGTTCCTGCAAGTGGTGCGTTTTTTTGTGGAGTTTGGAAAATGAAAAACAATAAGTGGTACGTAATTGGGTTAATGTTAATGGGCTCGATGTGCTTCGGTAGAACCGCAGGCACTCACTCAAGCAGCGAACGATCGCTTCGAAATGATTCTTCCTCTGTAAGAGGCGTTACCAAACGCCCAGTCGTAGATACAAAACAAAATGCTTACACCTACGGCGGTAGCACAACTGGCAATAGTTTTAATTTAGGAATGGGACTTCCTTTCGGTGGATTTGATATCGGATTTAGTAATTTTAATCAGAACTACACGATGCCTGCTTACGATCCTTACCTCTACGGCGGTTACGGCATGGGCGGAATGGGTATGGGCGGTTACGGCATGGGCGGAATGGGGATGTATCCTGGAATGTATCCCGGCATGTATCCTTACTATCCTTACATGTATCCATACATGAATCCTTACATGTATCCATACATGAATCCGTGGATGTACCCCTATCCTTACATGATGGGCGGAATGGGCATGGGCGGTGGTTACGGAATGGGTGGATTTGGAATGGATCCCTTCATGATGGGCGGAATGGGAATGGGCGGTTTTGGTATGCCCGGCATGATGGGTGGCATGGGCGGTTTCGGTATGCCCGGCATGATGGGTGGAATGGGCGGAATGGGCATGGGCGGTGGTTACGGAATGGGTGGCTTCGGCTACTAAGATACGCCCGAAAAAACGCAAACTTATGAAGGGCTTCCCTCCACAGGGAGCCCTTTTTCTTTTCTCCGCACCCCCATTGACTCAATGCGTTAATTCCGCTATAACCTGCCCCCAATGAAACACTTAGTGCTCTTTGCTTTCCTAGTTCTTTGTTTAACTCAACTCTCCTGGGGAGCCCCCCCGGAATTTAAAACGCTTAATACTCACTTATTTTCAGTGGAAGAATCTTCCGAAGATTCCACCCAAACCGAAATCTTAGCCACTAACTCTCCCCGCATTCTTTATCTCAATTCAGAAAATTCAGAATCTCTAGTCACTGCTCGAGTTGCTCTTCAAACCAACTCCGAAGTGTCTCTTGAAGTCGATTCCAACACTTCTGAAATTTATAATATTTCTTTGGTTTCGGAAAAACCTGCAAACGCAAAAGCGCGATCCTTTCGCTGGAACCCAGGTTTCTACAGCCCTTCTCTCATTTCGAACTACCTCAAAACAAAAACTCTTTTTGACTCTGTCGATTCATACACCGATGCAGATTTAAGTGACGACTGCTATAACCGAGCTCACTACTGGTCGAGAGCCTTTGAAGTGGATCATCATGTAAAATCCATGAAAGTTTTTGTTCTCTTTACTCCTGGTTATCGAAAAGAAAATAATTTTAATTGGTGGTACCACGTAGCTCCCTATGTCACTGTTCAAGGAACTGAGGACGATAAAGAAATAGTGCTCGATCCGAGCTATGAACAATTACCCATCGGTCTTAAAAAATGGGTTTTTCATTTTGCTTCGAAAGCGAAAACTTGCCGTGTATTAAAGAGTATTTATGAATACCAATCCACTCAGGAACAGGGAGGATGTGTGGTGATTACAGCTAGCATGTACCACTACACGCCTTACGATTTAAATCCGCTCAATCCCCCAGTCGGCTGGCGCTGTGAAGACATTGCCACTGTCCAAAAATCTCTTCGCGCCCCATCGCCTTACAAAGACTGGGAAGACTACACCGATTTTATCCCCAATCACTGCCGCTAAGAGGTTTTCATGGATTTAAAATCACAATTCACTCAAGCTTCGGAAGATGTAAAAAAGATTTCTTCACGCCCCGATAATCAAACGCTTCTCGAGCTCTATGCTCTTTTCAAGCAAGCCACTGAAGGTGATGTTCAAGGCTCTCGCCCCGGTATGCTTGATATTCGAGGAAGAGCTAAGTTCGATGCTTGGACAAAGAAAAAAGGCGTTTCTGCAGAGACTGCTATGAAAGACTATATCGCTTTAGTTTCCAAACTCACTCAATAGTCTGAATTAATTTCTCTCGAGAAAATCTTACTTTCTTCGCTTCAGCATACTTATCTTCTTTGCTTCGGTAGCCGACTGCACACGCAACGGCTGTTCGGTAAGGAGTAGATCCAAGTTTTAGAATTTCATCGTATTTCGGTGGATTGATTCCTTCCATCGGACACGTATCAATTTTTAACATCGCAGCACAAGTCATGAGGTTTCCTAAAGCAATATACACTTGTCTGGTCGCCCATTCGGAAATCATTTTGCTTCGAGGCCCTTGTTTCAAATCGCTTTCAATCATTTTTCTGTAACCAGCAAAAGCTTCTTTGGTTGTGCTTCGAATTCGAGCCATTTCATCAAAAAAGAAATTTAAATAAGTCTCATCGAGTTCCATTCTTGCTGCCAACACAACAAAATGTGAACAATCCTCCACTTGAGTTTGGTTCCAAGAATGAGGAGTGAGTTGTTTTCTTATTTGAGGATCTTGAACCACTAAAAATTTCCAAGGCTGTAATCCATAAGAAGAAGGAGTGAGGATGAGCGACTCTTCTAAAGTCTGCCAATCCGATGCTGAAATTTTTTTCTGGTTATCAAATTTTTTAACTGCATAACGCCATTTCAATTGTTCTAGTAAATTATTATTCATACTTGTTTCCTTCCTTAATTAAATTCCCGTTCTATTGGACCGCACTCGTGAGAGTCCACCATCCACACTCAAAACTTGTCCAGTCACCCACCCTTGCTTTGGATCCAAAAACCAAGCAATAGCAGACGCCACTTCTTCGGGCTCACCAAATCGATTCAGTGGATGCATCGCTAGAGAAGCTTTGGCAGAGGCTTCGTTATTTGTAATTTTTTCGGTCAAACTCGTTTTGGTAAGCCCTGGAGCCACCACATTCACTCTCACTTTAAAAGGGGCATACGTCGCAGCTGCAGAAAGGGCCAAGCCTTCCACTCCAGCTTTAGCAGCTGCAATCGCTTCATGATTTGAGAGGCCGATTCGTGCAGCGACTGAAGACATTAAAACAATCGAACCGCCATTTTTTCTCATGAGAGCTGCGGCTGTTCTTAAAACATGAAAACTCGTAAAAAGATTTTGCTCGAGCGTGCTTTTCCACTCAGTTTCCGTTGTTGAGTGAGCGGGTTTTAACAAAACCGAACCTGCCAAGCAGACGGCTCCTGTGATAGCGCCACAGTCTTCTTGAGCTTTTTTGAAAAGTGTCTCTATGTACTCAAGCTTAGAAGCATCTCCCGCCAAAAATGGAGCATCGAGCTCCTCTGCGAAAGCTTGAAGCTTCGACTCATTTCTAGCTCCTAAAAAGAGTTGAGCGCCTCTTTTTTTGAGTTCACGGCAAAGAGCTTGCCCAATTCCTCCGCTTGCCCCAATAACAACTACGGCTTCTTTACTTTCCATGATTTAATCCTCGATAAAAGTCTGATAATGATATGCGTATCAACCCAAGAGAACAAGCGCTTGAGTGAATTAAAAAATAATTCGGTTTTAATTGTCGGGGCGGGCATTTCGGGTCTTATTTTGGGACACTTCCTATCTGAAAAAGGCTTTTCAGTGGTGCTTCTTGAAAAGAGTGCGGGAGTGGGCGGAAGAGTTGCTACTCGACGTGGCGAAAACGGCCATTGGAATCATGGGATTCCTTGGCTCGATAAAAGTGAAATCCTCTCTTCAGTTTGGAATATTTGGTCGAAAGTTCTGGTTGAAGTTACTACGCCTCAAGGGGTGCGATTTGTAAGTCCGGAAGGGCTTACTCAAGTGGCAAAGCTTTTA
>JBJSXY010000370.1:0-3737 GCA_046086625.1 Pseudomonadota bacterium
GATCCGTCGCAAGAAAAGTCCCTGTCATGAAAGAGCTTAAAACAAGAAAACAAGCCATGAACGCTTTTCTACTTCTCTCTTCACTCCAACTTGCTAAAACAGCGATGGGTAGCATGAGCTGGGTTAATAAAACCAAAGGGAAACTCAGCCCGTCTATTCCCAAAGCAAAACGAATCCCCAAAGAAGAAATCCAAGGGAGCGACACTGTTCCCTGAAAAACTTGCGATTGGGTTCCATCAAAAGCGAAATAAAGGGGAAGGCTCAAACCTGCGCATACAAGACTGACCCCCAAAGCTATTCGACGCGTAGCTACTTTAGGCAGCACAAAAATGGAGAGGGCCCCGATAAGCGGCAACACGCAGAGACTGATTAGGATCGACGAAAGCATTAGAGTATTCTTCCTTGTAGAAACAAAACCATTCCCCCCAGTAACCCTACCATCATCAAGAACAAGTACCACTGGACGTTTCCAGTTTGAAACAGCACTACGAGGCCTCCCAAGCGTTTAGTAGCCCGAGATGCAAAAAGAATTCCCCCATCAATCATTTTGGGATCAACAATACTGGCCAAAAAAGAAGAGAGCGCCTGAAAGGGTCTGACAAACAAAAGGCCATAGAGCTCGTCTATCCAGAACTTATTGCCGAAAACCAATTGAAAGGGGCGTAACAGAATATTCGGGTGCCTATCCATTTTGAATCGAGAAAAAATCAGGACTGCCAACGCGCTTGAGAAAACTGCAAGTCCGGTCGTAATCCACATGGCCTGATGAGACGAAATGGCAAGCACGCCTTCAAATTCATAAAGCGGAATGACAGGCTTTAAGTACTCTTCGAAAAAGTTCGGGATCCAATGAAACTCGTGTGGTACGCCCAAAAATCCAGCAAAGACGCTCGCCACTGCAAGAAGTCCCAAAGGAACTGTCATCATCCAGGGACTCTCGTGAGGATGTACGCTGCCGCGATAAGCTCCCAAGAATGTTAGGCTGTAGAGCCGAAACATGTAAAAAGCTGTGAGCGTGGCCACCCCAGCTCCGCCAATCCAAAGTCGAATATCAGAAACTAAGGCTGCATGAAGAATCGTGTCCTTACTAAAAAATCCAGCCAGGGGAGGAATGCCAGCTATGGCAATCGTGCCCACTAAAAAGGTAAGCGAAGTAATCGGTAAACTCTTTCTCAAACCACCCATTTTCGTAATATCTTGCTCTCCGTCGAGAGCATGGATAACGCTTCCAGAACCCAAGAATAAGAGGGCTTTGAAAAAAGCATGAGTCACTAAATGGAAAAGTGCCGCAACGTACGCTCGGCAACCAAGAGCAAGAACCATGAGTCCCAACTGACTCACCGTGGAGTAAGCTAAAACCTTTTTTATATCTTTTTGACTAGTCGCTATGAGAGCTGCCAACAAAGCCGTGGTAAGTCCAATGTACGCAATAATCGTATTCGTGTCGGCCGTAACGACAAAAAGTGGCTCTAATCGCGCAATTAAATAAATCCCCGAAGTCACCATAGTAGCTGCGTGGATAAGCGCAGAGACGGGAGTGGGTCCCGCCATTGCATCGGGCAACCAAACGTAAAGAGGAACTTGGGCCGACTTCCCTGTTGCGCCCACAAATAAAAAGAAAGCAGCCACATTCATGAGCTGAAGATTGAACCCCGACTTCGCATCGATAGCAGCATTGATTTGCTGGAAATCAAGTGTTCCAAACAATTGATAGCAAATGAACATTCCGATAAGAAATCCTGCGTCCCCAACCCGGTTTACAAGGAATGCTTTCATGCCGGCTTTGGCTTTTTCTGGATCTTCAAACCAATAGCCAATGAGTAGATAGGAGCAGAGCCCAACACCTTCCCACCCCACAAACAAGGCAGGCAAGTTTCCAGCGCTCACCAAGACCAACATCAAGAAAACAAAGAGATTGAGATAAGAAAAATATCGATAGCTTCCCTTTTCGTGCGACATATAGCCGACGGAGTAAAGATGAATAAGGGTTCCTACACCGCTGATTACCAGCGCCATTACTGAAGTGAGCCTATCAAACCGGAAACTCCATTCGATATTCAGATTCCCAATTTGAATCCATGGCCAGGAAACTTGAACGGGATCTCCAAATGCTACTTCGAAGAAAAGAATCACCGCACACACAAATGAACAAGCAGATGCGACAGTCGCTAAAGTTCCAGCTCGCTTCGCTTCACTAAAACGAAAAATGAGTCCATTCGCTAGGCTACCCACCAGAGGAGCTACCATCATGATAAGAAGAATGCTCGGCATATTTATCCTGATAAATTCCTAAACGAACCCAAATCCACTGTTTTTTTCATTCGGTACAAATTCAAAATAATTCCAAGTCCCACAGCTACTTCAGCCGCAGCCACCGTAATGACAAAAACCACCAGAACAATTCCCTCTGAAGTTCCAGTCCGCATCGAAATTTGAACTAAGAGTAAATTCACAGCATTGAGCATAAGCTCTAAGCTCATTAAGACAGCTAGCGCATTTCGCCGAATGAGAAACCCTAAAAGTCCCAAAGCGAAAAGAGCCACTGTGACGAAGTGGGTCCAGTAACCCATGGAAGCGAGCTTTTCGGAGAGAATCATGGAGTTTCCCCCTTCTCGGGTCGAGCTAAAACAAAAATTCCAACGATGAGAGCTAACAGAAATACGGTCAGCACTTCAAACGGCCAGAGATATTGTGTGAAAAGGAGTTTTGAAACAGTTCGAACTGACGCCTTGGTCGTCTCAAAAAGAGGGATTTCACCCATGCTTTTAGAAAGTACGCGCAAAAGAATAAAGGCGAGCGTCCACACTCCCAATCCGGACAATAAAACTAAGGGCCATTTAACGCTTTGTTCAACCGGTCGCTGATGCTTTAAAGTTCCTTTTGAAAGAGGATCCGATTCCTCACTATACCAACCGATTACTTTATACGGTGGCGCCTTTTTTATCTTTGTTACCCGCTTGCTTAGTGATTGCAGCTCTTCCCATTGCGGATAAAGCCCTGTTGTTTGATAGGGAAATTACCATTCAAATCGCCGATCTGGATGTTTCGTTAATTTACATTCTTGCGATCGGTTCATTAGGAGTTTATGGGATTTTATTTGGTGGGTGGGCTTCTAATAACAAGTTTTCGCTCATTGGTTCATTAAGGTCGGCTTCTCAAATGGTCAGTTATGAATTGCCGCTTGGATTAGCTGCCGTAGGCGCAGTGATGATTTTTGGGACCTTTTCCCTAAGAGAAATGGTGATTCAACAAGAAGGAACCGTTTTGGGTTTTTTACCTAATTGGGGAATCTTCTATCAACCCATCGGCTTTCTTATTTTTCTCATTGCCTCTTTTGCTGAGACGAATCGACTCCCTTTTGATTTGCCGGAAACCGAAGCGGAGTTGGTTGCTGGATTTCACACCGAATACGGCAGTATGAAATTTGCTACTTTTTTTATGGCTGAATACATGAATCTAGCCACTATGGCTGGGCTCATGACAGTCATTTATTTCGGAGGCTGGCACTTGCCCTGGATTACCGATGCAAGGCTCTTAGAAATATTGGGGTCTCAAAACCTGCTTTGTTTGATTCAAGTGGTCACTTACATCGTTAAAGTATCAGTCTTTATGTTTTTGTATGTTCTTATTCGTTGGACGCTTCCCCGGTTTAGATTTGATCAGCTGCTTTCCCTCTCTTGGGGAAGCCTTATTCCGTTGGGTCTCCTCAACATCGTACTCAGCGCTATTTTGATGTA
>JBJSXY010000371.1:0-2170 GCA_046086625.1 Pseudomonadota bacterium
CAAAAAGCTCGGTAATCTTTGACGCCTGATTTTTTCATCAACGAGGGATTGGTAGTAAACCCTTTAACCACTGGATTTTTTTCGAGCTCAAGAATCGAAGCCCGATCGGCTCCATCTGCAAAGATTTTAACTTTTCCCTGATAAGGTGATTTATCCATGTTCGGACCTCCCTCAATATGGGAAGCAATCTAATAAAGTTTCTTCTTAACTGCACCCCAAAAAGAGCGCTGATAAATAATTTCCGGATACTGCACTAGAAGGTTGATGAGCTTCCAAATACTTTCATTGGAGTTTGCAGCTATCAACTCTAATTGATCGCGGAAATTATGAAGACGATTTCTTTCTAAAAGAAGCTTCGATTTAAAACCGCTCGTTTGTGATGCCAAGAAGGAGTAGATCTTTTTGATCTCTTCTTTGGTTCTAAGGCCTTGACTAACCGTTTGAGCTCCGGGGTGATTTTGAACGTGAGCCAGAACTTCGGGAATAATATGACACGAAAGTGTCGAATCTTTTTCCATCCAAAGCTTTAAATAAGTAGCAGTATCCACCAAAATATTCACTAACCCCACAGGAGGAAGCGATTTACGAAACAGGTCTGTTTTTATAAAAGTTGAAGGCTGGGGGAGGCATATCCCTTTCCTAAAAACATCTTCAAATGAAACCGGAATAAAAGGCTCCAAGTCACACTCAAACTGCCCCTCTCCGCTCCACCGTGTGGCTTTACCCGTAATCACATCCACAGACTGCTCTTCTTGATAAGCCTTGCCAACCCTCAACAAAGCCCCGGGTGCCAAATAATCATCGGAACAAAGCCAATTTATCAGAACTCCTGTTGCTCGTTCGCTTGCTTCCTTTATCCACGAAAAATGCCCTTGATTGTTACGTGGATTCCAATAGTCATAACGAGCTTTGTATTTTTCAAGAACGGCGACAGAGTTGTCGGTGGACCCATCGTCAATGACCAAAAGCTCTAAATTTGGATAATTTTGTTCTAAAACAGAAATAACAGCTCTCTCAACCCAACGACCATAATTGTAATTGCCTAAAATGATCGAAATTCTTGGTAAGTTTGAGCTCATGCGTTCCACGTCCTCAAATTATAGCTTAAAATTTTTAGTTCATCTTGCCTGACGCAGCAGAAAAAGGTAGCTCTCTCTGCCATGTCAGCCCAATTAGTGCTTGAAAAAGTCGGAGTTCACTATCCCAACCGAGTCCTCTTTGAAGATGTGAATTGGACTCTTTACAGCGGAATGCGAGTCGCTTTAGCGGGCCGTAATGGAAGCGGAAAATCTACGCTTCTAAAAATTCTTTCTGGCCGCATGGAGGCTCCCGAAGGCAAATGCAACGTCGTAGGGGGCAAACGTCTCCGCATTGGCTTTTTAGATCAGTCCCTTCTTGACTCTGCAGTTTTACAAGTAGCTCAGAAAAAAGAGCAAAGTCTCTCTCCTCTGTTGTTTTTAAAAAAGAGGCTAGAAAGTGCTTCTCCTGAGGATTTTGAAGAAGATCGAGAGTGGGAAATCAAAAAAATTCTTCAGGGATTAGGTTTCAATCAGGAGTGGATGGAAAATCCCATGGATAGACTCAGTGGGGGCTGGCTTCTTCGAGTTTTCATCGGGGAAACCCTGCTCCAGAAACCCGAAGTATTACTTTTGGATGAACCCACTAACCATTTAGATATTTCCTCTATTCAGTGGCTAGAGGAATTCCTTCAAAAAGAGTATGAAGGCAGTCTGGTGCTCGTAACTCACGACGTGGCTCTTCAAAAAAGAGTGACGGATTCGTTAGCCATTATCCACGGCGGAAGGTTTTACTTTCGACCTAACTTTCGAGACTACCTTTCCTTTCGAGATTCTCTTAAAGAAGAAAAAGTTCTTCTAGAGAAAGCAATTGAAAGCTTGGGTGGAAAAATCGCAGACAACATGGCTTTTGTAGAGAAGTTTCGAGCTAAAGCTCAAACAGCTGCTAGAGCCCAGAGCAAACTAAAATCTGCCGAGGATATGCAGGATGAACTGCGAGCCATGAAAGATAAGCTTCAAAGGCTAGAAGGGTTTTCATACAATTTAAATTTTAAGTTTCGTTTGGCGGGCGCTGGAGGAAAATTTCCTGTCGTTTTAAAAGATTTAAACTTTTCCTATCAAGAAGAAGGCCCAGAAATTCTTAAAAATCTCAA
>JBJSXY010000372.1:0-3747 GCA_046086625.1 Pseudomonadota bacterium
ATCTAAAGCTAACTTTATCAGAGATAAATAGAAAAATTATTTCTGATGAATCGGGAATTGAGGAGTATGGAGGGGAATTAGCACGCTGGCGATACCGAATAGTCGACTTGGCGAATCGTACGGATCCCGTTGAAAAAGAAGTGTGGAAAAACCTTGTAGAATTTTGGAAGGGACTCGATGCAATCGGAGTGGATATGTATCGTTCTTTAGCTACGGAAACACAGAAGGTTTCAAGTCGATTTAATGAACTCGTCTTGGACCTTAAACAGGCCGCTGATCGCTACGCTTCTCAACTAGACAACGCTCTTTTTGAAATTGAAGGCGTTTCCAAAAAACCTCAAGTGGTTATTCTCAAAGAGGTAGGTTTTAGAAGTGTTGAAAGAGGTTACGTGAATCCCTTCCGATACGTGGGTGAAGACCGAGGGGCTGTTAGTATTTCGGATCAAGCGGCAGCTTATGAAGCGCTCTTTCAATCTTTTTGGGCACCAGGTTGGGATTGGTTTAGGGGAATGGTGATATGGGACGTATCAATCAATCCAAATTTTCATGGTCCCAAAGATTCCGGTTTTAGTTTCTTAGGAAAACCTCAAACGGAAGAAGTGATTTCAAGATATTACGGAGAGAAGAAATGAGTTTAAATCAAGGGAAAGTTCTTGTGCTGATTGGAACTCGGCCCGAAGCAATTAAAATGCTCCCACTGTTGAAAAATTTGCGTCGGTGTCCAGAGTTTAAAGTAAGACTAGGGGTTACCGGACAACATCGAGAGTTGTTAGAACAAATCCTGAGTCCCTGTGGGATTCCTATCGATTGGGACTTGGGTCTGATGAGGCCGAACCAGTCTCTATCTGAAGTCTCTGCCAGATGTTTGGGGGCCATCCCTAGAATTTTGGAGGAATTTTCGCCAGATGTGGTCTTGGTTCAAGGAGATACCTCGACCGCTGTAATGGCGGGACTATCTGCTTTCTTTAAAAAGATTCCAGTGGCTCATGTTGAAGCAGGTCTTCGAACCGGAAAAAAGTACTCTCCTTTTCCTGAGGAAATGAATCGAATTATTTTAAGTGCACTTGCAGATATTCACTTTTGTCCGACTGAGCTTTCAAAAATGAATTTGCTTCGAGAGGGGATACCTGAAAACAATATTTTTGTGACGGGAAATACCAGTATCGATTCATTAAAAGAGGAATGGGAGCTCAATCGGGAAATAACATATTTAAAGTCTATCATTCAGTTTCCAAAAATAGTTTTAGTTACGGCCCATCGACGAGAGAATTTTGGGTCTAAAATGGCAAGTCTTTTTAAGAGCATCCTTAAATTAGCGGATCACAATCCAGAGTTCCAGTTTGTTTACCCCGTTCATCCAAACCCAGAAGTTAAAACCTTGGCTTGGAATATTTTGAGCGAACACGAACGTATTCGCCTTTTAAAACCAGTCAACTATGCTGAACTTGTCTACCTGATGAGACATTCCTGTTGTGTGCTAACCGATTCGGGAGGCATTCAAGAAGAAGCTCCGACTCTTGGAATTCAAACATTGGTTTTGAGAGATAATACGGAACGCCCCGAGGCTCTTGAAACAGGCTTTGCTCAATTGGTGGGAACGGATCCAAAATCGCTTTATGACGCTTTCATGAAACTAAAAAACGAGGGGGCTCTTGAAAGAAAAGCTAGTTGGCGGGGAGGGCCATTTGGGGATGGAAATGCAGCAGAGAAGGTTACAGAAATTTTAAAAGGGTGGTGGTTTTACCACTTTAGTGCATCGTCTCAGTCGGCAGATGTTTTGACTCAGCTTTCTGCGTAGTTCGATCACTGATCGAGGTTTGTTCACCCTCATAAGCTTTTCGTTTTCGCCAAAGAGTCGAAGGATTAATTCCTAATGCTTGGGAAACCTCTTCAATGCTATCGAGCTTTGCAAGCGTTGCTTCAATATGAGCGCGTTCAATTTCCTCTAAAGTAAATGGCCCCCCGACTTGAACCCTTGACTCCGCTTTTGCCGAATTAGATAGAGCTGGCTGATATTTGAGTTGAAGAGGTTCTCCGTCCAAAGAGAAAATGAGAGCTCGCTCTAACGTATTGTGAAGCTCACGAATATTTCCTCGCCAGGGAAGGGAAGTTAAGTGATTAACCTGTTCTTTTGTGAGGCGGACAGGATTTCTCCCATGTTTTTTACAGAGCTTAAAAAGAATGAGCTGGGCTAAATCCTCCATATCTTCGGGGCGCTCTCTTAGGGGGGGTAAATGGAGTTCGACGACGTTGATTCGATAGTAGAGGTCCTCTCTAAAAAGCCCTTGTCGAACTAGCTCCGCTAAGTCGGCATTGGTGGCCGCGATGATTCGAACATCCGCTTTGTGCGTAGTGGAATCTCCCACTCGCTCATAAGAGAAGTCTTGAAGAAACCGAAGGAGTTTTGGCTGAAGTTGAAGTGGGAGCGTTCCAATTTCATCCAGAAAAAGACTTCCGCCCTCACACTTTGCGATGCGACCTTGATGATTTGCCACCGCTCCAGTGAAAGCCCCCTTCACGTGACCAAAAAGTTCACTCTCTAAAAGCTCAGCACTGAGAGTCGGGCAAGCCACTGTGGAAAAGGGAAAATCTCTTCGCGAGGACCAGTGATGAATAGCTTTGGCTAATTCAGTTTTTCCGCATCCGCTTTCTCCCGTGATCAAAACAACGGATTGGCTCTGAGCCGCTCTTTGTGCGAGTTTTAAAATATGTCGGACTTTCTGATTTTTTGAATCGAGGAGTACCTGACTGAGGCCATGTTCTTCTTCGAGAGCCGATAGCTTGTTTTGAAGGCGTAGAACTTCCGAAACTCGTTTTGCTAAGGCTTCAATTTCTTCTAAAGAAAAGGGCTTTTTTATAAAGTCCTTAGCGCCCAATTTCATGGCTTCTATGGCCACATCAAAACTTGTAAAAGCCGTCATCATCACGATGTAGCAGGAGGGATTCTCCTTAAGAAGGGTGGGAATCAAAGAAAGCCCACTTTCTTCACCTAATCGGTAATCCAAAAAAACTAAATCGGGGGTTTCATGTTTCAAAGCTGTTTCCAGTTCGTTTCCCGAACTGAGTCGAGTCACCCCCAACCGTAAAGGCTTAAGAGCTTGCTCTAAAACATGGCCAATCGAAAAATCATCATCTATTACAAATACTTGCAAAAAGTCCCCCTATTTGTTTCGACGAGTAACGCACTGTAACAAAATCGCTTGGTTCGTCAACCCCTTTTGAAAGTAACTCAAAGAGTGCACAACCTATGCCGTAAAAGTCTCAGCGGTTTTTTAAAAATTACTCTCATTTGAAATTGCAACCTGCAACTAGGCCTTTCAATTTGCAGGGGCATTTTTTCTTTACAACGAAGTCTAAGAATGTGAGCTCTAGAGTCTCATGATTCGCATAAACCCAGCAAAGTCCATTCTGGTTATTGAAGATGACTCCGACATTCGGGAACTTTTAAAAATCGCACTTGAAATGGAGGGGCATAAGGTAGAAACAGCCCAAAATGGAAAAGAGGCGTGGGACTTCTTGCAAAACCCGGAGCGAAAGCCAGCGTTGATGGTGATTGATCTCATGATGCCAGTCATGGATGGCTGGGAGTTTTTAAAATTAAAAGCTCAATCTTCTGACTTGAGAGAAGTACCAGCTTTGATTGTGAGCGCAACTTCCGAAAAAGAATTTCCCGATTTCGAAAAAAATCAAATTATCCTTAGAAAACCCGTTGATCTGCAGCATTTTTTGAATCAAGTCGCTCGATTT
>JBJSXY010000373.1:0-6597 GCA_046086625.1 Pseudomonadota bacterium
CCCTTCCCAAAACACGAAGTGGAAAAATCATGCGGCGGCTTTTAAAAGACTTGGCCGAAGGCAAGGAGCCCACAGGAGACACGACCACTTTGGAAAACCCGGGCCTAATCGAGCTAATTGAAGATTAAATACCTGCTCCCCTTGAATGGGCCTGTGGGGAGGGAACTAGCGAAAATATTTTTTAGAGAGAGAAGTCATTTCGTTCGTTGGGTGGCTCTTTTTAAAGGATTAAATAATTCTTATTTTCTAAAAGTACTAATCGGATAGCCATTATGAAAAGCTACAAAAAGCATGAGATGTTTTTGAAGTCTGTCCGCTCGTTTTGTCGTCACCCAGACTTTTCTAGCCATGCGAGATAAATCGTGTCGGATTTTGGCAGCCACAAGATTGAGCTCAAACATGTCATCTTTGATGTTTCTTCGTCTGGCTTTGAGTAAGCGCTCTAATCGGGAACCTCTATTTTTAACTTGGCAAAGCTTTGCTCTAGGCACAAGAAACCGGACTTCGTTTCGGTAATGTGGCTTTTCATCCGTAGTGATGTAGCAACTACTCTTTAATTGCGAGTTTATCGCCGTAAGGACTTCACGTCGTGCTTCGTGGCTTTTATCCATTCTAGGTCCATACTTCTTAAGTGCAATAGAAGCTAATCGCCCCTGGTAATGGCTCTCAGCTACTTGCAAAGCCACTATCTGGTAAGTGCTTTGTTCTACGGCTAGGGCAATGGAAAGAGGTTTTAATCGAGTGTGCTCGAAGCTCAGCATTTCATCAAACTGGACATTTTGGACATCAAACGCTTTCTCAAGAAGTTTTTTTAAATGAAGTTCCTCAGCATGTTTTGCTAAAAAAAGGAACTTTCGAACCACTGTCTTAACATTAAAACCAAGAATAAAAGCAATACGCCGCTGTGTTGTTGCCGAGCAGTAGAGATGAAACACCTTCACATTCAGAAAAGGCTTTTTTTGCCGGTAGGTTCTATAGAACGTGTGACTTGAAAACTTCTTCTTACATTTTCGACACTGATAGCGCGCCACTTTTTGGTGGTTCCAGCGAGTTACGTAGTAGCCTTTCTTGATGCTAAATCGAGCTGGAGGGCTTAAGTGATATTCACAAAGAGTGTTCGGGCAATAGGGCCTAGCTTTCATCAAAAAAGCTATTACGACTCTTTCCACAGGAGCTCAATCGACTCAAGGGAGCGTAATCAGTGCAAATTCAAGCCGTCACTTCCCCTCACGGGTCCATTCAAAGGGGGCAGGTATGAAGATTAAAATTTCAAAGCTTTTTCAAGACGATTCATGGCCTCTTGAAGTGAAGGGTTAGGGACAGTTAATGCCAGTCGAAAGAAACCTTCTCCTTCTTTTCCAAAACCGATCCCAGGCGTAACTACGAGTCCCTGATTGGAAATGAGGCGTTTTGTAAATTCCATCGAGGTTTCATTTCCAGGTACTTTCGCCCAAATAAAAAAGGTAGCCTTTGGAAAAAAATACTCAATACCCAAGCGGTCCATCTCTTTTAAAACAAGGGCTCTTCTTTCGAAATAAATCTCTCGAATGGGACAAGAGAGTTCGTTCGCATGGGCGAGTGCAAACTCCGCGGCTTTTTGAACTGCTAAAAGGGGCCCAGAATCAATATTGGTTTTCACTCTTAGCAATCCGGCAATTAAATCCGGATTCCCCGCAGCAAATGCAATTCGCCAGCCTGTCATGTTAAAAGTCTTTGAAAAGGAGTGAAACTCAATCGCTACTTCTTTTGCACCAGGAATTTCGAGAAGGCTGAGGGGTTTGTCTTTCTCATCAAAGTACATTTCGCTGTAAGCATTATCTGAAACGAGAATGGTTCGGTGTTTTCGAGCTAGATTTACCATTTCAGTCATTACTTCTCTTGAGCAAGTCGCAGAAGTAGGGTTACAGGGAAAATTTACTAAGACATATTTAGGCTGGTGAACGAGTAATAAGGTTTCCAGTTCGTTGAGATCGGGTTGAAACTGATTTTCCCATCGGTGCGGGAGGGGAATGGGGATTCCGCCCGCTAGTTGAATTGCCGTTGAAAAAATGGGATAGCCAGGAGAAGGGTACAAACACTTGTCGCCTGGATTAACAAATGCCAAGGGAAAGTGAGCAATGCCTTCTTTGGAACCAATTAGTGCCAGCACTTCTTTTTCAGGGTTTAACTGTACGCCAAATCTTTCGTGAAACCATTTTGCTACTTGAGTTTTAAAAGACAAAGTCCCTTCATAGGGGGAATAAGCGTGATTAATCGGTTCAGCTGATGCCTTTTGGAGTTCTCGAATGATGGGCTCCGGTGTGGGCTGATCGGGATCTCCAATCGCAAGGCTTAATAGATTTACACCGCGCTTTTGCGCTTCGGCTTTAATGTTGTTAATTTCACTAAAAATATAGGGTGGTAAACTTAAAAGTCTCTGAGATTGTTGAAAACCGTGATTCATAACTTCTCCATATCTTGAAAGGAATAAAGACCTGGTTTCTTCTGATTTGCTATGAATTTCGCAGCAAGAAGAGCCCCTTTTGCAAAAACCCTTCGATGATTAACTCGATGGGTGAGTGTGAGCTCTTCTTCATCAGAAAAAAATGAAATTGTGTGAGTGCCTTTTTCATCTCCGACTCGGGCTGATTGGACTTGAATGTTTTTAATTCCCTGTTTTTCCAGAACTTGAAGCAGTGATTTTAGGGTGCCACTAGGAGAATCTTTTTTGCCTCGGTGGTGTATTTCTGAGGCTAAAACATCATAGCCAAGAGCAGCTGCTATCGAAGAATATCCGAGCATTTTCATCATCAGATTCATTCCCGGGCTCGTGTTGGATGTCAGAAGAACAGGGTGGGCCTCAGAGTAATTCTTAATCTTCTCCAATTGATTCGTATTAAATCCGGTTGTGCCAATCACGATAGGTTCTTTTATTTTTTCCAGGAGACTAAGGGTTCCTTCCGGACGACTGAAATCTATCCACACCTTAACCGCTTCTTGATTCGAGAGCTCGAGCCGATCTTCCCCTAGAACAAAGCCCGGCTCTAGAAGCGCTACGAGTTCCCGGCCCATTCTTCCTGTTGCACCGAGGAGTCCCACTTTATAAATCACGATATCAACTCCAAGTGTTTAAGTTGATAAAGAACCTTTTTCTCAGTTTCTTTTTTAATGGGTACTAGGGGTAAACGAAGTTTGTTCAATCCACGGCCCATTTGCTCTAAAGCATATTTAATAGGTGCTGGATTAGTTTCTGAAAAAAGCACTTTTATTAAGGGAAGTAATTTTTTCTGAAGTGCAAGAGCTTCTTCGAAGTGCTTGGATTTTAGTAATTCAGCTAACTTCACAAAGTGGCTCGGAACAATGTTGGCCGATGCGGATATGATTCCCGTTGCGCCTAAGGAGACCAGAGTGGCAAACGCATCATCATCTCCAGCTAAAACAGATTTCTCTTTTGGCAAAGGAGAAGCCATCAAGGAAAGCCACTGACTATGCAAGCCAGAAGCTTCTTTTAAAGCCACGATGTTAGAGTGCTGCCAAAGATGAGAAACTGTTTCTGGAAGTAAGTTAACGCCAGTTCGAGATGGAACATTATAAAGAATAAGAGGAATCGGGCTGCTATCTGCCAAAAACTCATAGTGGGCAATCAAGCCCTCTTGAGTTGGGCGGTTATAATAGGGTGTTACGACGAGAGCGGCATTCGCACCATAGTCCCTTGCTTCTAAAATAAGCTTTAAAACGGATTCAGTATTGTTTCCGCCACAACCAGCGATAACGCCCTTGTTCTTCTTTGAAGCAAGTTTAACCGCGGTTTCTATCAGCGATTTTCGCTCTGAGGGATTCAAAGTGGGGCCTTCGCCAGTTGTGCCACAAGGAACTAACCCATCAACGCCCGAGGTTAAGAGCCAAGAGCAATGCTTTTCAAAAGCCGCTAGATCCAAAGCTCCTTGCTGATCAAAGAATGAGGTTGTTGCGACCCAGACACCCTGAAATGTCATGTGATGGGCCTTTTAGAGACGCTGTAGGGATAGGCCTTTTCGAAACCCACATTTATGTCAGGGATAATAACGGTAAAAGAATAACCGGCCTGTCCCTGCAGAAGTAACATTTTGGAGACCGGACTTATATCCACAAGCAGTTCTCCCCCCGGAACAATCACTTCAATAGGCAGAGGCTGCATGTAAGTTTCAGAATAAATGATCGCAGCTGCAGCTGCTCCAGTCCCACAAGCGAGCGTTTCGCCTTCTACCCCTCTTTCAAAAGTGGTCGATTTGATTCTGGGCCCCACGAGTCTTTGAAAGAAAGTAACATTTGCGCCTTCTGGTCCTACAGCAGGGTGGCTTCGCAAGTCTTTTCCGACTTGAAGAATGGGGTAAGTGCTTAAGTCTTTCACTTCAACGACAGCATGAGGAACTCCGGTATTAATTAAGTTCACCTCTAAGCTGTATTTATCAGTGGCTATGATTTTTTGCTCATAATCGAAGCGTTCATAACTTTTTGCCGTTAAGGTTACTTCAACCGAGTTCGGGCCTTTCATTTGCCCCTTAATCACTCCAGCTTTTGTTTCAATGCAAATAGGAACATCATTTGGAAAGTAGTTGTCACTGAGATACCGAACAGCACATCGAGCTGCGTTTCCACACATTTCAGCTTCACTGCCATCGGAATTATAAAAAATCCACTTGGCGTGATACTTTTCCGATCGAGTGAGAATCACTAAACCATCGGCTCCCACACCAAAATTTCTATCGCATAGCCACGAAACTTCTCTGGGATAAAAAGGACTAGGTTCAGATTGCATTGAATCTAAGAACAGAAAATCGTTTCCACATCCCTGCATTTTTATGAAGTTAAATTCCATGCTTAATTTCTCTTTTGATTTTCTTTTGATGAATCAACATAGGGAGTGGGATCTCCTTTTACTCCACAACCCCAAACCAATATAAAACTTAAAAACAGAAGCGTGAACCAAGCTATTTTCATGCGGGCCTTTGTACCACAGGGGACACCTCGTATCTAGAGGCCCTTTGAAAGCACGGAAATAACCGAATTTATTCCCTTATCTAGAAGATTGGGATCAATGTTTAAGGGCGGAGCAATTCGAATCACATGATCATGCGTTTCTTTGCAGAGAACCCCTGCTTTGGCCAAAACTTCACAATACTTTCTAGCGCCGCCTGCCGTGGGTTTGAGTTCAATGCCAATGAGTAAACCCTTTCCACGAATTTCTTTGATCAATGGAGAGGAAATTTTTAGGAGCTTTTCCATAACTTCATGGCCCAATTGAAGAGATCTTTTCGAAAGATTTTCATCTTTCAGAACTTTCAAAGAAGCTCTGGCCACTGCGCAAGCAAGCGGGTTACCTCCAAAAGTTGAACCATGTTGGCCAGGTTTGATAACTTCCATGACGGAGGTCTTTCCAACCACGGCGGAGATCGGAAGCAGCCCCCCCCCTAACGATTTTCCAAGAATGACGAGGTCTGGCAAAATATTTTCATGTTGAAAACAAAAGTCAGCTCCTGTTCTGCCAAGTCCCGTTTGAATTTCATCTACCATGAGTAGAATACGGTGCTTATCACAGATATTTCTCAATTCTTTTAAGTACCCAGGTTTAGGAAGTAAAATTCCTGCCTCTGCTTGAATAGGTTCTACGAAGACACCCACTGTATTTTTATCAATCGCATTTTCGATAGCCACTGAATCATCGAAAGGAACTATTTTGAAACCGGGCGTGAAAGGCCCAAAACCCTCTCGATAGGCTGGATCCGTCGAAAAGGACACGATGGTAACGGTTCTTCCATGAAAGTTATTTTCAACGCAGATAATATTTGCCTGATTTGCCTCAACTCCTTTTTTTTCGTAGCCCCATTTTCTTGCAATCTTAATCGCTGTTTCGCAAGCTTCAGCGCCGCTATTCATTGCCAGGACCATTTCAAGACCCACAAAATGGGCCAGTTCCTCTGAAAAATATCCAAATTCCTCAGCGTAAAAAGCTCGCGAACAAACGGCTAACTTCTGGAGCTGATGAAGCAAAGCCTGAACAATTCTAGGATGCTGATGCCCAAAGTTCAGAGCGGAGTAGCAGGAAAGGAAATCGATATATTCCCGTCCCTCTACGTCTACTACTTTGGCTCCATCCCCTTGTTTGAGTACGAGGGGTAGGGGGTGGTAGTTGTGGGCCCCAAACGTTTCTGCCTTTTTAATAAGAGACTGAGTGAGTGTCATAGGGCCCGCAATCTAGCACCGACCCGTTTAGATAGCCACCCCCCTTGATTTTCATGGGGGAGAATGTAAAAGGGGGCATGGGCTTTTATCTTGATTTGGTTCCAAAGCCAGCACCGACTAAAGAATTTAAGGAAGTGGCACCTCCTTCAACTTATTGGGTTCTTTATGCGATAGGAGTTTTCGCTTTGGTATGCATGGTGGGTGCTGCTCATCACGTTTTGGGAGGGCTCATTCAGGAGGCTACCCTTTGGGATTGGATTATTTTGGGTATTTTAGGGGGGGTAGTTCTTCTATTTTTATTTGTGGGCTTCAAATTGGCAGCTCTTCGTCGTTTTGTTCGTGTAGACGCAGCCGAGCTTCAAACAGGTTATTTTTGTTTAGGATTTCCCCTTATTC
>JBJSXY010000374.1:0-4004 GCA_046086625.1 Pseudomonadota bacterium
CAAATTCCTATGCACTCACAGGGGGAGCAGTTCCGTGGGTTGGCGTTTGGGCCCCCAACTTTGTCTTTGCGGCTCTGTCCTGGTGGCTTAACGCACGGTTTGCAAAAAAATAAAGGCTTACTCGGAACCGAGAGGCACTTCTCGAACTGGTTCACGGGTGTCGGGTTTGGAAAAATCCAAATTAGAAACCAAGGTGAGTCCCAGGCGAAGCCCATCTGCGGCGCTTTGTCCCCAAACGGTCTGCGAAATAGTTGCTTCCAGTCTAAACTTTGGAGATAAAAAAACACCCGACTTTAATCCAACAACCAGGAGATCGGGCTGTAGGGCTAATCGAGAGAAAGAGCCGCCACTTCCTATTTGTAAGTTTTCAGCGCCCTGGCCCAGGGTTGATTCTTTGGTCATTGAAAAGCCAGCAGATTCAAAAACTCGAAAGAAGAACTTTCTAAAAACAATCGAGATAGCAGAGTCTAAAACGGCTTGATTTGAAAACTGTCCGAATCGAAATAGCAAACCAGGCGAAAGAGAAAAAGCAAAGCGTTTTAACTTAGTGCCCCCATGAAGGCGAATGAGAATGCTTGAAGTGCCGTCTCCAAGCGCCAACTGATCAGCCTCGAGATTTTTAGTCGAATAGGGGGGGAGAAAAATCGTTGTCTCAAGAGCGAGCACAGGCTTTTCTTGCTTCATCTGCCACTTAAAGCCCAGAGCAGTATCAAATAAGCCACTTCCACTTAGCGATGAAAAGTTAGAATTTAGGCCGTTAATTTGAGCGCTCAGAAAACTCGTTTTAAGAATTCCACTCCACTGGTCCGACAATCCATATTCGGCATCTAATAAAACTTGATTTTGAGTGAGTGTCGAAGGAGTGGAGTTGGTCGAGAGTGGTCGTTTGGTACCATTCGCATCAAAGTTGTTCTCACTCTTGAAAAGTTCCCAGCCTGTTTTTAGAACGAGGGTTTCCGGCTTTGGGATCCAAGCATAATCTCCAAAAGCGCAATTGGCCGACCCCCAAAAAAGGAGAATGATAAAGGAGGTCTTCACAAATTAAACCGCACTTCCAATGAAGTCATATTCCATCGAACGTTCCAATTTAACCGGAAGAATTTGTCCAATCCTTAAGTCTCCAGAACGAACAAGAACATAACCATCAATGTCTGGCGCTTGGCCAGCATGTCGACCCTTCAAAAGGAACTCAGACTCTTCAGAAACGCCCTCAATCAACACCGGAACAACGCCACCCAACTTTTGTTTTAGATTTCTTTTTGAAATTTCCATTTGAATCTTCATCAGGCGCTCCCTACGAGCCTCCTTAACCGCCTCGTCCAGTTGATCTTTAAGAAAATAAGACGCTGTATTTTCCTCGTGGGAGTAGGCGAATACGCCCAAGTGATCAAATTGGGCTTCCTTTACAAACTCAACAAGCTCTTGAAACTCTTCCTCGGTTTCTCCTGGATATCCCACAATCACGGTGCTCCTAACGGCTACATTAGGAATTCGGCTTCGTAGCTTTTGAAGTCGTTCTCTAATCTGCTCTCCCTGAACTTTACGGTTCATCAGTTTGAGCATTCTATCGTTTATGTGTTGAACAGGCGTATCGATGTATTTGCAAATTTTTGGCTCAGTCGCAATCAGTTCAATTAACTCATCTGACATTTCATCTGGATACAGATAAAGCATTCGTATCCACTTAAGACCCTCTATTTTTACTAGGGCTTTAAGAAGGCCTTCTAGGCTTGTGCCATCCCCCAAATCCTTTCCGTAGTCAGTTAAATCCTGAGCGATTAGATTTAACTCCACAGCGCCAGAAGCGACTAACTTTTCGGCTTCGGATACTAATGACGGAATGGTTCGGCTACGAAGGGTGCCTCGAATTCGGGGAATAATACAAAAGGCGCAACCCTTAATGCAGCCCTCAGACACTTTTAAGTAAGCTCGATAGAACGGTTGGGTGTTAATTCGAGGCGTGTTCTCATTGTGTAGATATTTAGGATGACGAAATTCAAAATCATCTTCCTTTTTGCCATCAATAAATTCCAAAATTTTGTGATACTGGCCAGTGCCAACAAAAGCATCGACCTCGGGAAATGAAACTTTAAGATCGGGTTTGTATCTTTGTGCCAAGCAACCCGTAACAATAAGTTTTTTGCAAGTTCCTTGCTTTTTGTGTTCGGCCATATCAAGAATGGCACCAATGGACTCTTTCTTTGAGTCATTAATAAAGCTGCACGTATTAACAACGATGACTTCCGCTTTTTCTGGTTCGGTAACAAACTGGTAATTTTCTCTTTGGGTAATTCCCAGCATGACTTCAGCATCTACGAGGTTTTTTACACACCCCAGGCTCTGAAAAAAGATGGTCTTGGCGTTGGGAGAAGAAATCATTTTAATCCCTAAAGTTTTGGAATTGGAACTCAAGGCCTAGGTCTGTCTTTCGCATTAATGCCATGACCTCTTGAAGGTCATCCCGTTTTTTTCCGGTGACTCGAACTTGTTCGTCTTGATGCTGGGAAGATACTTTAATTTTGCTGTCTTTTATTAGACGATTAATTTCTTTTGCTTTCTCTCCGGGAATTCCCTGCGCCAGAGTAACTTTTTGTCGAACTGTTCCTTCAAACGAAGGCTCTATTTTTGAATAGGTAAGATTTTTTAAAGAGATGCCTCGTTTTGCAAATTTTCCTTCAAGAATTTCAACGACAGCTTTCAATTTATATTCATCATCACCCACAACGGAGACTTCATTTTTCTTGTCCCACTCAATTTTGCTTTTGCTGCCTTTAAAATCGTAGCGTTGCCCTAATTCCTTTTGTGCCTGGTTGATGGCATTATCAACTTCCTGAAGGTCGGTTTTCACGACAATATCGAACGACGGCATAACTACCTCTGGTGTTCATGAACCGTATCCTGAGGGGTTGGTTGATAGATGAACAACGAATCCTTCAGCGACACATTAGTTTGAATTTTTTTGAAATCAATCCGAGTCTCAGACTCAGGACTTTCCATTTTTAACGCGCCGAGAAGATAGCTGGGTTTAAGAATTTCCGCAAGGATAGTCTCCCTGCTGCCATTAAGGGGTAAAAGCGCCACTAGTACCAAGGTCGAATCATCTCTTAAAATGCTGTATTTGTAAGACTTTTTCAGGTTTATCTTACCAGAGAGGAAGGTCAGAGCACTTAAGTCTACCAAGTTTGATATGTTCGCATAGTGGTCGACCTGAATTTGCTTTCTTCGTTTGCTCTGTCGGAGTTGCCAAAATTCGTTCCCGTTTAGAATTTGGGTGGTTCCTCCTGATGAAGGTTCCCAACGCAATTTATGAGGTTTCACGACAAAAATTCGACCCTGAGTTGTCTCTTCCGTGCCCAGAGTTTTCGCTTTAATTACCTGTTTGAATTCTGCTTGGTAACTTGTGATCTGCTCCCAGGCTGACTGAATGGAGTCAATCACTGGCGGCTCTTTAGACGAAGCGGATGAGAGTTCAGCTGAAAACAAAGCTAGAAGAAGTGATAGTAAAAAGAATTTCACAAAGTGAGAGTACCACTAAATTGAATTAATCAGAACTGTTCGTCTCTTTGAGGTTCCCGTGGAGGGCGCAACAACACCTTCTTTTTCTAGTTGTTCCATGAGCATGGCCGCGCGGTTATATCCAATGCGCAAGTGTCGCTGAATGAGGGAGATGCTTGCTTCGCCTTTTTCTGTCACCAAACGCACGGCTTGATCGTAGAGACGGCCCTCATCGGAATCAGAAGAGTCCCCAAATCCTGAACCATAATCACCTTCTTCGGCGGCCTGCAAAATCTTCTCATCGTATTCAGGTTCACCCTGTGATTTTAAGAAGTCGACCATTCGATTTAGATCGGCATCAGAAATAAACGCTCCTTGCATTCGTTTGAGAGTTGCAAAACCCGCAGAGTGGAAAAGCATATCTCCTTGGCCGAGAAGTCGCTCAGAACCTGTTCTGTCGAGAATGGTTTTTGAATCTACAGAGGAAGCAACCCTAAAAGAGATTCGGC
>JBJSXY010000375.1:0-4084 GCA_046086625.1 Pseudomonadota bacterium
GTCTGCAAGTTCAAGTAAACTCAGCGAATCAATTAAGCTGTGTTGTGCCCTCTTATGATTCTGGATCCTACAAAGTAACAGTAATAAATACCTACGGCCAAGAGAGCAGTGACCCTGTTTTATTTTCGTATCGACCGGCTCCACAAGTAGCTTCGATTTCTCCTAGGCGAGGAAACGCCGCTGGAGGTGGAAGTCTTAATCTTAATGGAGCAGGATTTGTGGCGGGCGCGGTGGTTAAAGTGGGAGGCCAAACTTGCGCCTCTCCCCAAATCATTTCTCAGACTCAAATTACTTGCACAATCCCAAATCTCCCAGCAGGAATTCATCAAGTAATTGTTACAAATCCCGAGGGGCAGTCGAGCGCATCAGTTAGTTATGAAGCCGTGAGTCCTCAATGGGTTCAAACTAAAGGAGGGGCTTGTGTTAGTGTTTGTAGTCAGGAAAATTTGATTTCTAAACCCAGTCCCGAAGGAGCTTACTGTGCTTCTGGTGAACTCATTCCAGGATCTACTCGGGGAGTTATCAAATTTTCAAATGGCTGTAAGCTTAATCGAAGCTGTGCGGCATGGGGGCTTGTGAATGGCGCAGTAAATGTAGCCCAGTATTGTTATGGGCCAAAACAAATTAGAAACAAAGAGAAAACGGATATCACGATGGGCTGCTACTGTGGCTTTTGATTTTCTCTAATTCGGCCAATCTATTTCCGTTACTTTGATTGAATTTTTTCCAGAATCTGTTCTTCCCGGGCGATTGGGGCCCGGAGGCGGCATTTCCCCTCGAGGCACGAACAATTCTACTTTCACTTGTTGACTTGGATCACACCAATTCCAATCGAGTCGCATTCGAAACTGATTCTTAGAAATCACTTGAGGATTTGTCCAGCTTTTAGGCTCTTCAAAAAGATGGGGCTTATGAGCTCGCTCGTCAAAATGGATAGGCCAACGAGAGGAAGAGAGTTTAGTGATCATCTCCAAAAGATTTCCAGAAAGCTTTGGATAATCCCTGGGTTCGATCCACGGATCTTTTTCTGTTAAATGCTGCTTTGAAAAAAGTTTGTGTTGAGCATTTAGCCAAATTGAACCTCGGCTATTCTTGGCCCAGCTCTTATGAAGCCATTCCAGGAAAGCTGCGTGACGGCGCTTGTCCCAATCTTCCATTTTTTCGCCTCGGTTTTTTTTAGGCGCTTTAAAGGGTCCTGCCCCTCTTAAATGTTGTGAGTTGATATTCATCATATTGATATATCGATACCCCAATCGATTGGCTTCTTTGATTGGAATTATTTCTCCTTGAGGATTGAAACGAAGGTCATCAAAATACCAAACTCGTTCTTTGTCCGAGTGAATCAATGCCCCTGAAGAGCAATCTTGCATTTGCCACGAAATATCCCGCATCGATAGAAGGGCACCTTCTCCGCCGTTCAGAGCTGCCTTCTCTGCTTCTGCGATGCCTCTCCAGATAGCCCAATAAAAAAGAAAGTGATCTTCGCCAGCAGCAAACTGAGGAACTGAGTTGACAGTTTCGTAGGGGCCAATTGGTGAATCGAGTTCACTAGCCGCTTGCCTATGAAAAGGAGACTGACACCCCGTGATTAAACTCAAGAGAAAAATAAGAAAGAATTTCATTAGAAAATTATAACAAAAAAAACGCCCCTTCCGGAAGAGGAAGGGGCGTTAGCCGATTGGCTTTGAGGCCTAGGAAGCAGACTATCGTCGAGCAACCTTAGCAGGAACAGGAGCTGGGGATGATGAGTTCACAATTGCGATAACCACGGGGAGCATGGTTACGAGCAATTGAACTTGTGCTTGTGTCGCTGGATCTAATTGACCGCCGCTTACCATTTGCAACGCAGCTAAAATGTTGTTCAATGATTGAGCTGTTTCTTGAGGTGTTCCAAACTTGATGAACTGATCAAGAGCGGCTTGAGCACCAGGACCCCCTTGAAGCACTAACATCAAGTTAGCAATTAGAGCTTGGTTTTTAGGATCACTCAAGATTGCTTGAGCTTCTGGTCCAAGTGCTCCACTTGCAGCTAGAGTCATGAATACTGCTGCAAGTTGCTGAGCATCTACTCCTTGAGACTGATTAGTCAACATCGGATAAGTGACTGCGACGATCGTTAAGATAGTTGCTAATTGTTGTGGGGTTGGTCCCGAGCTTCCACCACCATTGGGTGCTTTACCGCAACCGACCGTTAAAGACATGGCTAATACAAGAGCTACAATCCGTTTCATGTTTCCTCCTAAGTTTAATTAATTTGTCTGACGACCACACGGGAGGTTACGTGCAACGGTTTGTGTATCGAAGACAAGAAGCAGAATGACAGAAGACTTTCGTTACTAAATGAAAGAAAAATGGAGTTTAAAACACATCGAAAATTTGAACCTAAATCGTCTAAAGTTTAGACAGAAAAACTTTAATTTTTTTTTAAAGGGTGTCTTTTTTTCTTGCGAACACCAATAAAAATACAATAATATTAGGCATTTAAAGGATGGTGTGAAATGGTTAAAATGCAGACAACCTACTCCGGTGGGCTTCACTGTGAGCTCATTCATGAGTCTTCAAGCTCTCAGATCGAAACGGATGCTCCGAAAGATAATTTGGGTAAAGGTGAGCGTTTTTCTCCGACCGATTTAGTGGGAGCTGCACTCTCTAGTTGCATCTTAACGACTATGGCTATCGTTGCTGAACGAGATGGAATTTCATTGATAGGAGCGAAAGCAGAAGTAGTGAAAGAAATGATTACAACCCCCAGTCGGAGAATTGGTTCACTCAATGTGCGAGTTCAAATGCCTTCTACGGTGCCTGAAGCTGACAGAGAAAAGCTTGAGCGAGCAGCTCACGCTTGTCCCGTTAAGAAAAGTATCCATCCCGATATCCACGCAGACATTTCGTTTCAGTACGCCTAACCGCAAAAGGTACGGCTTTACTTTTGCGGAAAAAGAAGTTCATCCATCACAGTTTGAATTGGAATATCCCCCTTTTGGTTTCCATCAATCGTTGTCCAAGTTCCATCTTTACGTTGGAAAGCAATGTGCCCCTTTGGGACAATCACTTTTTCCTTTCGTGCCTTTCGTTGCATTTGAATCAGTGAACTCACAAGACGGCTTCGGTCGGCTCCTTCGGGAATTCGTTCGGAGCCCCGCTTGATAATTTCTTCGGCTGCATCGATAAGTGAATCTCTCGTTGAACGTGCATCCGCTAAAATATGAAAATCTCGAATCTGACTGATTTTGTTAGTGGCCTCTCGAAACGAGTTATACAGCGGAGAAGGGCCCAAAAGAAAGTCAACGAGGAGCCCCGATTCTCTCGCAGCTTGTTTAGAAGCGGCATAGTCTCTGGCAATCATTGCTTGAACTGTTTTTGGATCCCTCGACCAATCGGTTTTTTGTGAAGCATCGGGATTTAGTTCCTGCTTCCAACGATTGACTTGCCTACTATCGAAGTTGATCCAATAAGAGTTTCCGTTTTCTAGTTCTATCAAAATGCGACGATCTCCTCCCCAGCCATAAGTTTGGATAATAGAACTTCTTTTGATCGCGCCTGGTTTGAGAGCAGCTTCATAGATAGGTTTCGCCGTCTCATATAGATCCTGCAAAAGTCCATTTCGTAAGGTAGTTAATTCAACTTCTGAATAGGCATCGTCAGGCGTATCGGTCTTCTTGTTTTTAACGATATCGTTGACGCTAGTTCGTACCGTAAAAGCGTAAGCTGAATGAATCTCATCGGTAGAAAACTCTCGACCGTAAAGGTCCGCACCGACCTTTCCTGTGGGCTTATACTTTTGGGCTTGAAGGACCAGTTGAGGTATCGAATCTCCTTTTGTTTTTGCATGAATTACTTCATGCCCATCTCCAGGAGTATCAAACTTTTTAGTCATCAGAGATTTTGCCGAAAATACAATTGCACTTTCTCCCCACATGCCAGAACGAAACTGAGCCGAGCCCCCTTTGAATCCCCGCGTGAAGGGGTTAAGAATGTGTTCGGTATCGAAAAGACCATAAATGGGATAGTTGAATCGCTTTGCCACTGCTTTAGGTACATTAACTGCCCATTGAAAAGGGCTGTCTTTAGCAACTTCTTCAAT
>JBJSXY010000376.1:0-4817 GCA_046086625.1 Pseudomonadota bacterium
CGAGATCTGAATGAAGAAGATCCGAGCGAAACTGCTGCCAAGAAATTTGATCTTAGTTACATCTCTCTTGATGGAAACATTGGATGCATGGTGAATGGTGCCGGACTAGCTATGGCTACCATGGACATCATTAAGTTAGAGGGTGGAAATCCAGCTAATTTTCTTGATGTGGGCGGTGGAGCAACTGAAGAAAAAGTTAAGGAAGCGTTCAAAATCATTCTTCAAGACTCCAAAGTAAAAGCTATCTTGGTTAATATTTTTGGCGGGATCATGAAGTGCGATGTCATTGCCAAGGGAATCATGGGAGCTGCTAGAGAACTGAATTTGTCTGTGCCCTTAGTGGTTCGTTTGGAAGGAACCAACGTAGAACAAGGCAAACAACTTCTTGAACAATCAGGACTTAAAATCATCACAGCAACCGGAATGAAAGAAGCAGCTCAAAAAGCAGTAGCAGCTGCGGAGGCACACTAATGGCGATTTACGTTGATAAAAATACTCGTTTGCTGGTTCAAGGAATTACGGGCCAAGCTGGTGCCTTTCATACTAAGGCCTGTAAGGAATATGGGACGAAAGTAGTTGGCGGGGTAACTCCGGGAAAAGGTGGGGAAACTTTTGAAGGTGTTCCCATTTTTAACTCGGTAAAAGATGCCGTAAAAACTACGGGCGCTAACGCGACCATGATTTATGTTCCTGCACCGTTTGCAGCAGATGCGATATTAGAAGCGGCTGAAGCTGGGATTGAAACGATTATCTGTATCACTGAGGGAATTCCTGCTTTGGATATGGTCGCAGTGAAAGAATACTTAAAGACCTCTAAGAGTGTTCTTATAGGTCCGAATTGCCCCGGGGTAATTACTCCTGGACAATGTAAAATCGGGATTATGCCCGGGTACATTCACAAACCAGGGCACGTTGGGGTAGTTTCTAGAAGCGGCACTCTCACTTACGAAGCTGTTCATCAACTGACTCAACGAGGAATTGGTCAATCCACTTGTGTGGGTATTGGCGGAGATCCGGTTCAGGGGGAAGCTTTCATTGATGTTTTAAAGAGATTTAATCAAGATCCAGAGACTCATGCAGTGATTATGATTGGTGAGATCGGAGGATCAGCCGAAGAAGCTGCTGCTGAATGGATTAAATCCAACATGAAAAAGCCTGTTGTTGGTTTTATTGGGGGACAAACAGCTCCTCCAGGAAAAAGAATGGGCCATGCGGGAGCGATTATCAGCGGAGGAAGCGGAAAAGCTTCAGATAAAATCGCCGCTCTGGAAAAGGCCGGCGTTTTAGTCAGTTTAAGCCCCGCATCCCTGGGCGAAACAATGGAAAGAGCTTTAAAAACTAAATAGGAGTAACTCAGATGGAACGAACCTTAGGAATTATTAAACCCAATTCTGTAACTAACAATCACATTGGAAAAATTTTAAATATCGGCGAAGAAGCTGGCTTAAAAGTGGTTGCTATGAAAATGAAAACCCTCACCAAAGAAGAGGCAGGGGGTTTCTATGCCGAACATAAAGAGCGTCCATTCTTTCAAAGTTTGGTTAACTTCATGACCAGTGGCCCAGTTGTGCTTCTTATTTGGGAAGGACAAGGAGCCGTTGAAAAGTGGAGACAAGTTATGGGAGCAACCGATCCCGCTAAAGCTGCTCCAGGAACCATTCGAAAGCTATTTGCAGATAGCATTGAGGCTAATAGCGTGCACGGATCGGATAGCCCTGCTTCTGCTAAGAGAGAAACTGAATACTTCTTTCACTAAGCAACTTTTTGCTTAGTTTTTTTACTTCGTTCTTGGAATTGGTTAAGAGCCCGCTCGAAATCTGTTCTCTCAAGAGGGAGTTTTAAACACCCATCTAGGTTCGAGTTTTCTCGATTGGTCGGGAGAATGGTTTCAGCGTTTACACAAGTAAAGATTGGAACGTGGTCCATTTTAAGTTCGTTTTTGATGATTTTAGCAGCTTCTTCATCACTCAACTTATTAAGAGATGAACTGGTTAGAATCACTTGCGGTTGGTAAAAATAGGACATCGTCAGCATTTCAATTCCATCTTTAGCCACTACCGGTTCAAATCCCCAACGAGTAACGACATTGCTAAGAACCTGTTGCTGTTCTTTATCCGAATTGACTAATAAAATTTTAGAGGTCTTTTTAAGAGTCTTATCTTGCTTTTTAGGTTCACTAAGAACGTGAGGAAACAAGACAAAGAAAGTTGAGCCTTCCCCTTCAACACTTTTTACCCAGAGATTTCCATCGTGAAGGTGGGAAATTTGTTTAGCCACACTCAACCCCAAACCACGACCCTCCACACGGCTATAATCCTTAATTTGACTGAAGCGATTGAAAATTTTCTGTACTTCAGCTTCAGGAATCCCTCTCCCCTCGTCTCGTACTCCCACAATTACCATGGGATAAGGAGGGTCGGCTTTTCGTCTGCCTTTAAAACTAAGAACTGTTAAGTAAATACGCTTACCCGGATCCGTAAATTTAATTGCATTGACTAGGAGATTTTGGAAAAGCTGGTGAATTCTATCTGGGTCGATGAGCACTTTCCAATCGGAAAGAGTGTTGTCATATCTTAATTCGATTTCTTTTTGTTTCGCCTGGAAGGCATAATCTTTATGAAGACTTTTAAGGAACTTATCTAAATCGACCAATTGATATTCGGGTTTAAGCCCCTGCTCGTAGGCCATGACATCGAGAAGATCATTTACTAAACGAATTCCGTGCTCGGCTTGACGCTTCGAACGGTCCGCTAGTTCAGTTTGTGTGGAATTGAGATTTTGGGAGTCAGAAAGAAGTAATGACAAACTGGACTGAATTAATCCCAAGGGGGAACGTAAGTCATGGGCACACACACTTAAAAACTCCTCTCTTTGAGAGAGAATAGTTTCTGCGCGGGCCTCCTTCATCAAAAGTTCTCTTACCTGCCGTTTGAGTTCCGACTTCTGATTGTTTCTGAGAGAGCGAAGTTCAAGGCGAATACCAATTTCTTCTACTGAATCTCGCACGCACAGGGTCTCATCAATTCCAGACGACTCAAGAACGGCCAGTTGATCGCTCGTTGGTTTATCATATATCCATGAATAAACTCGGTTGGGATTAGCGGGCAAAAGTCCCATAACGTCTGTTACTTTTCTAATCCATCTCAAGTCTGTGTCGTTAAAAAATATGTGTTTAATTTCTGGAGATACTTGCTGGTTCAACCAGTCAAAAGTAGGAACTTCACCCGGTACCTGAGCAACCCGTAATTGATGGCCCGATTTTTCTAATTTGGAGAAAAAGTCTGAAAATGGGAAAGTGAGTGAATGGGTTCCCTTAACAAACCACAGAACTAAAGCCATCATGCCCCCTAGGTGGGTTAACCTGCTCAAATTTAATCGGAAAAATCCAAGAAATTCTTGATGGTCTAGGAGTTTTTATGAAGGAAGGTTTGCTTTAGCCTGATGAGATTCTCTTTGTGACGAATCACAATCAAACTGCACAGCGTTATAATTAAAGTGCCTATTGGCTCGCCTGGCCATCTGACCACAAGATTAATACCGCAACAAATCACTCCAGCCAGTGAGCCAACCGCACTAATTCGGCTTAATTTAAGAAAAATCAAATACACGATTCCACAACTAAGAGCGCAAATAGGGTCAGCCACTAGAATGCATCCAAGGCTGGTCGCAACTCCTTTGCCTCCCTTAAATCCCAAAAAGAGGCTAAAACAATGCCCCAAAACCAGAAATATACCTGTCAAACAGACGAGCCAAGGCAGTTCAGGGAATAGACTTCTCACGGCCAAAAGCGGGATGGCCCCCTTAGCCAAATCAATTAAAAACACTAATAAACCTGCATACCAGCCAAAAATCCGCTTCACATTAGTCGCACCAATGTTCCCACTTCCTACCTCGCGAACATCTAATCCATATTTTCGCTTCGATACGAAGACACCTGTGGGAAAGCTCCCGATAAGATAAGCTGCCAAAAGAACCAAAAAATAAGTCATGGGCCTTTTAATCTACGTGGCTTTATCTTGATTTCCAACTTTTCAAATGGTTCCAACTGTGGAAGGTTGTGAGCTTCAATTTTTGGGGCGGTTAGCTCAGCTGGATAGAGCACATGGCTTCGAACCATGGGGTCAGGAGTTCGAATCTCTTACCGCCCACCATTTTTAAAAATGTCTAAAGAACTCTCTCTTCAAGAAAAATACTCTCCCCAAGGAGCATGTTTCGGCTGCGGACCTTCAAACCCAAAAGGGTTACATGTTCGAAGTTTTCCTGAAGGAGAAAAAGTAATTGCGGATTGGAAAGCAGAAACTATGCACGAGGCTTTTCCTGGCGTTGTCAATGGTGGCATTTTAGGAGCTCTTTTAGATTGCCACTCAAATTGGACGGCCGCCTATACTCTCATGAAAAACCAAGGACTCTCTACTCCGCCCTGCACCGTTACTGCTGAATTTTCCGTTAAGCTGCACCGCCCCACCCCCAGTCATCAGCAGATGCATTTAGAAGCACGCGCAGTGGAAGTAAAAGAAGATTCAGTGACTACTGAAGCGACTCTCATTGTAAATGGAAAACTATGCGCTTCGTGTCGAGGAACTTTTGTAGCCGTTAAACCCGGACATCCCGCTTATCATCGTTGGTAGTCATAAATCTAGCACGTCGAGTCGCACAGATTCTTTGACAGTAACATACATTACATTATCCTATACCTGTATAAAGCTTTTATGGTTTGGGGTCACGAACCACATCTAGATTCTTCAACTTTTGAGTGACCCCAGTGTTTTTCCTGGTTTCTGTTTTCATCAAGTTTCATCTTGGCAAAACAACTTAGA
>JBJSXY010000377.1:0-4480 GCA_046086625.1 Pseudomonadota bacterium
CTGCCAAAGGCGTGCTTGAGGGCTTAAGAGCTTGTGTTGAGCATCGATTGGGGAAATCCGATTTGAAAGGCTTGAGTGTCGCAGTACAGGGAGCGGGCCATGTGGGCTCTTATCTCGTGGAGCTTTTCTGTGAGAGCGGAATGCGAGTGTTTATTTGTGATATTGATCGTAAACGCTGTGAAGCTCTAACCGATAGGTATCCTGGAAAAGTATCTATTGTTTCAACAGACGAAATTTATGATCTCGACGTTGATATTTTTTGTCCTTCTGCTTTGGGCGCTATTTTGAATGAAAAGACGATTCCAAAATTAAGATGTGGAATTGTGGCTGGCAGTGCAAATAATCAATTGGCTACTCCTGAGTGCGGAGACGAGCTCTTTAAGCGAAAAATTCTTTATGCTCCGGACTACGCTATCAATTCCGGGGGCTTGATGAATGTTTCCATAGAGCTCAGTGGTTACGATGAACGTCGTGCTAATCGGATGATTAGAAATATCTATTATTCAATTCGAGCGATTCTTCAGCATTCTGCCGAAGAAAAACTTCCTGAATATCGTTGCGCAGATCGAGTGGCTGAAAAGAGAATCAAGGAAATCAGTCGTCTTAAGGGACGTTATAAAGGTGAAAACAAGCCTACGTTCCATGGAAGGGTCGTTCGACGTTAGTGAAAGCAAAAAAGTGGGTAGCTCAACGCTACCAAATCAATAAACAGGTTTTATCCATTCTTAAATCCGGTCATCCTTGGATTTTCAGAAGCCATGTGAGTTCAGCTATCGAGGTTTTTAAAAGCGGACAGCTTTTGAAATTAGTCGATCAGGAAAATAAAATTCGTGGTTATGGTCTCTATGACCGAGATGGCCTGATTGCTATTCGGGTTCTCAAGGACTTTAAAGAAGATGCTCCTTCAGTTTGGTTCTCCGATAAATTGCAAAAGGTTTTAAAAAGAAGAGAGCACTTACGTAAATATACAGAAGCATTTCGAGCCATTCATGGTGAGAATGATGGCTTTCCGGGAGTTGTGTTGGATGTTTACGGTCAGGCGGGCGTTCTCCAAACTTATTCATCGAGTGTAGACTCCATGGGAAGATATCTCGCTGAACTAGCTGCATCTCAGCTAAATCTCACTAGCCTTATTTGGAAAACTCCAACCAAACGAAGCGCCAGCAAGCAGAGAGCGCCTATCAGAACTTTAAAAGGTCACTTGCCAAATCAAGTAAAATTCCAAGAAGGAAAAATTTCTTTTACTGTGCAAATTGGGGCTGGCCAAAAGAGTGGCGCCTTTTTGGACTTAAGAGCTTTGAGAAAATGGTTGAGTTCTCAAAATCTCAGAGGAAAAAAAGTTTTAAATCTTTTTAGTTATACCGGAACTTTGGCGCTAGCTGCGGAAACTGCGGGGGCCCAAGAAATATGGAATGTTGATATTTCTGAAGGGGCTTTGGAAAGTGCCAAAAAGTTTCATGTTATCGACAGTAAGAAGCACCGCTTTCTTCAAGCAGATGTATTTGAGTGGCTGAAAACTCTTCCTGAAAAACAGAAATTTGATCTGATTATTGTCGATCCTCCCCAAATGACGAGTCAGGTGGCCCAGGTACCAGTCGCGCTGCGAGCTTATCGACAATTATATTCTTTAAGCTTGAAACATCTTCAGCCAAAAGGCGTAATCGTCGGAGCGTGTTGCACGTCTAGAATTGATCGTAAAAAGTTTAAAGAAACGGTTTGTCCAGTCTTAGTTCCGCCGCTAAGCCTTATAAAAACTCTTGAGCCCGAAGATGATCACCCAGTTGGATTTCCGGAAGGCGATTATTTAAAGATTCTTATTTTTGGAGCTTCCTAAGGAGCCTCGATCTCAAGTTCCCGAAAGAGATCATTAATAAGGGAAAGCGAATAGATAAGTGCCACTGTAAGAGCGAGAATTGCGATGCTTCCGATAATTTTTGTTTTTTTAGACCAGTGGGGATTTCTCCAGAGTAAGGGAAGAGCAAACGGTCCTAAAAAAGCAGTGGCCACTAAAAAAACCCAAAAGCTATCAATCACTTTTATTTTGTTTTTCATAAATCACCAAGGGTTAAACCCGACTATCAATTGTAATTGATAAAATCGTTCTTGCGTTTCCCAGAGTTTATTACCCAGCTCTTTTGCAAAAGAAGAAAAGTGAATCTTAGTATGGGGCGGAAACTCTAGGCTTAAGCCGTAAGTCGCGTATCCCTCCGAGAGCCCGGTTCGAATGCCAAAGTACTTGTGTCGCAACTCTGCTCCAGCATGAAAAGTTTTAAAAAATGCGAATCCGCGGAATTGGTCTCTTAAATCTACGGTCACATTGAATACTAAATCGTTCTCCAGAGCATATTGAAGTAGAGAACCAAAGTGATAAGAAGTGTCGAGCTTGGAGGGTACGCTGGACCCACTGATTGGAGAGAAGGATGTTCCGCCGATGTTCTCGATGGTTCCAGCAAATTGGATGTGGGGGGAAGACCGGGTAAGTTGAGGTAAACTGACTAGGAAGCCCGCGTTCATAGGAAATCCATAACCTGCCCCTGAGTATTTTTCTAAGGCCTTCCACGGGTCGTTATTGATAGTGGATTCATCTAATCCCAGTTCCGCCACCAATTCCGAAACAGGTTTATTTAATTCAATGCTCGTTCTTTGAACTGCCTTTATACCAAAACCAAAAGAAAAATATTCTGTGAAAGGAATGCCAAAGCCGATAGCAACGCCTAAATCGTTAAAAGCAAAGACATCTACATTTGTATCTTGCAAAGAGTTTAATTTGAAAAAACCAAATCCCTGGCTGTAAAGGCTTAAGCCAAAATAGGGTGTTATCAGAGTTGGTTTTATTCCAAATCCCATGGCTTGCTTATTCGGATTAATAAGATTGTTGGTCTCTTCCTTAAAAATCGCTTTGTTGAGACGGTCGAGAGTATCCATGCCGTCTACTAGAACCTGACTATCAATCAGGTGCATATGAAAAGTTTTGTTTTTGGCCAAGGCTGCGGGATTGTAGAAAATAGAAGTCGAATCATCCGCTAGCGCTAAGAAAGCATTCCCCATCCCCGTTGCTCTAGAAAATTCGTATCCAGATTGAAGCAAAGAACCCCAAACAGTCTCTGAAAAAATAAGAACCAGGAATAAATAAAAAATGTTCATATTAGAAACTGATTGTGTATCTCAGAAAATATCTGCGATCTTCCTGATAATTATCTTGCGCTCCTACTTCCTTGGCATAAGTGCCCAATTCCAAATGCCCACCCGTAAATCGAGCGCCCAAACCACCTGTCAAATACATTTGATTGAGACCCGCCCATAAAAATAGGATGTTATTGCTTTGTAATTCCAAGCCAACGTGAAGATGTTTTTTCCACGAAAACTGATAGCTTTCCAGATTTCGATAATCGATTGAAAAAGTGCTTGTCCAATGATGACTTAGTTTCGGGCTGAGAGAGAATCCAGCATGAAAAGACTGGGGGATTTTTTCGGGGGCGCCGGACGATTGTGGATTTAAATAATGGGTCCCTCTAAAAATCGTATCCAACATATTCATCCATGAAATGCCAAGTGTGGGAAGAAATCGATGAGGCAGAACCAAAAGAATTCCACTGTCGACCCGTAAACCAAGGCCTTCTTGAAAGAGTGCATTGACTTCTTTTTCAGAGAGTCCATTTAATCCCGAATGTTGGAAAACCCCTTTCATTTGATTTCGGTACATTGCTTTAACAGAAACCCCGAGACGTAAAACATTACCGGCAAAGTGATGAGAATAACCTAGAGAGGGAATGATATCTTGACGGGCATCAATATCGAGGTCGCTACCCGTAGATAAAGCAGCGACTTGGTAGTTGCCTAAAAGAGCAAAACTGAAGTTTCTAAAAGTAATTGCGGGGAGAGTGGAAAAACTAAAAAACTGATAGTGATTCGGGTTATTCTGAAAGGGAATAAACAGCTGAGACAATCCAGTTGCTTTCGTTGAAAGAAGTGTCTCCGCAGATTGGCCGTTAGATTGGCCTTCCCCCACTACCAAATGGAGCTCCACCTTTTTCTTTCGAAACCGAGTGAATCCGGCAGGATTATAGAAATGAGAAGCGTAGCCTGAAACAGATGCAGTACAGGCATTGCCTTGAGCCAAACAAGATCCTGATTGGTAAGTGTCAAAAAACTCATCTAATGCCCAGGCTGGTTCGATAAGTAAACTACAGAGCGCCAGAGCGACTATTTTTTTGCAGCGCAACATAAGTTAAGCCTTCGGTTACCAGAAGTTCTTAAGACTATTCGGTAATTGTGAAGGAAAAGTGTAGAGTGAGCCTTAATGGTTTCAATTCGATTAAGCGAAATCCCACAAATCCCATGGCTTGAGAAACTAGTTAGGGGGGTTAAGACTCTGGAAGTCTTAGTTTTTAAGTTGTTGCAAGTATTTGATTTGTATCGACCTCAAAAGCTTATTGTGGGTGTACCGTCTATTGCCACTCGTAATTTCACTTTGCTTCAG
>JBJSXY010000378.1:0-2988 GCA_046086625.1 Pseudomonadota bacterium
TTCAATAAATGATGAAAGACAAGTGCAGCGTAGTAGGCCAGGTATTAAGAGCTAATACCTGGTGGCCTTTGCCGTGCTAACCAAGATAACGAGCGTAAGCACATAAGGTACTGCCTGAATCCAATGAATTGGAAGAGTGAATCCATTCCAAACTACTCCCTGCAGCACCATGGGAAGAGACTGCGTAAAACCGAAAAACAAAGCTGCCAGAAAAACGGGAATCGGTCGCCACTTACCAAAAATGATAGCAGCTAAAGCAATAAACCCATTGCCCGCAGACATGTCTCTCAAAAACTGACTTGAGTGACCAATAGACAAATAAGATCCGCCTAAAGACGTTAAGGCTCCTCCCAGAAGAAGTGCGTAAATTCTCACACGCACTGGAGACACTCCTGCAGTCTCAAGGGCTTGCGGTCCATCTCCAGCGCTTCTTATTCTTAAACCAAAACGTGTTTGATAAACTAAATAATGAATCACCCATGGAAGAACCAATGCGAGGATAACAACTAAAAGTTCACTCAGGCGAGCAGAAGAGGGAATAGACGGCGTATTCGTCGAACTTCCAAACCAAGCTTGAGAGAGGACCGGTGGTAAGCCAGCAGCAAGAAGATTAATGGCAACACCACTAATGATAGGTTCGACATGGGCTTTCTGAGTTAAAAACCCATGAAGTCCCATGAAAGTGGCTCCGGCTATCATAGCTGCCAAAACACTTAAAAATGGATCTGAAGTGAGTGAATCTACTGAAGCCGCTGTAAACGCTGAAATCAAAAGCACTCCTTCAAGACAGATAGTAGCGACACCTGAGCGTTCACCTAAAAGCCCACCGAGAGCGGCATAAACTAAAGGAGTTGCTAAGCGTAAACTTGAAAAAAATATTTCAATCACGGTTCACCCACTTATCCCAGAGACTGCGTGTTGAAATAAGAACAATAAGAAAAGCTTGAAGAATGAGGGATATCTCTTTGGAGATGTTCTCACTAAAAAATTCAAGCTCTCTAGAAAAATTCTGAAGACATCCAAAGAGGAGACTTGAAAAAATAATGCCAATGGGATGATTGCGAGCCAAAAGAGCGACTGCTATTCCCGTAAAGCCATATCCTGGCGAAAATCCCTCAACTAGTTTGTGCTCATTTCCCAGCACATCATTGGTGGCCACCAGCCCCGCTAAGCACCCGGATAAAAAGAAAGCCAGGACTGTTCTATTTGAAATAGAAACGCCTGAAAAGAGTGCAGCTCTCGGACTGCTACCTAGCGCGCGCATTTCAAATCCAGACGAAGTACGAAAAAGATAAATATAAACTGCGATGGCGATAAGAAGTGAAACAATAAAGCTCACATTTACAGGAGTGGTTGGAAACCACAGACTCTCCAACTGATATGCGGGGGATAAGACTCGGGTCTCAGCCGACTGGCTATCGGGATTTTTGAGTGGATACAAAATGAGATAATTGGTGCAGAAAACAGCTACAAAATTTAATAAAAGAGTTGTAAGGACTTCGTGAGTCCCTCTCTTGGCTTTGAAATAACCGGGAAGAAGACCCCATAAGCCTCCCGAGAGAGCAGCGACAAGAAATACCAGAGGAAGCGCAACTCCACGTGGGAGACCGGGAAAAAATTCAGCCATTGCGGCTACGGAAACTGCACCCCAAAGCAATTGGCCCTCAGCTCCAATGTTAAATAAGCCAGCATGAAAACAAAGAGCTACTGAGAGTCCAGTTAAAATCAAAGGTGTTGCATAAAAAAGAGAATAACCAATACCAAATCGATTCATAAAAGTATGGGCTAAAGCCTCTGGAAGAATAGCCAAGTTTTCTCCCATGAAAAGTAACAATCCCACAACGAGAAGAAGCGAAAGGAGAACTTCCAGAAAAAGAGACAAAACGTGCTTCATGTTTTGGCCCCCGTCATCCAGAGCCCCAATTCAGTGGGCGAAAGGTTCTTTGTTGGACTGTGAAACGTGATCCTGCCTTCGCGCATGACTGCGATAGAGTCTGCGAGTGAAAAAAGTTCATCTAAATCGGATGAAATCAACAAAATCCCAGCGCGCTTATCCGCCAACTCTAACAAATGAGAATGAATAAATTCGATTGATCCAATATCGATTCCTCGAGTGGGATGACAAGCCAAAAGAAAGCGAACACCAGAACTGGTTTCTCGGGCAATCAGAAGCTTTTGTTGATTTCCCCCAGACAAAGTCCGAGCTTTTAGCAAGGGGTTAGGGGGGCGAACATCAAACCGGTTCATTAGCTTCTGTGAGAACGCTTGGATTTTAGCGGAACTCAAAAAGTGACGATGGAAAAACCGGCTTTCTCGTTGGTGTCCTAGAAGAAAATTATTTGAATTAGAAAAATCTAAGAGAAGTCCTTCTTTTTGTCTGTCTAAAGGAACTAAGGAAAAGCCTGTCTGACGTTTAGAATAGGCCGAGCTCAAAGTTAAGGGTTCGCCGAGATATTTGGCCGTTCCTGAAAAAGGGGTCAGTTGACAAAGAACATCCACTAATTCTTTTTGCCCCTGGCCCTCAATTCCTGCGATTCCAAGAATTTCGCCCGCTGAAATCGATAAATGAATGTCTTTGAGGGGTCGCGAGGTTGACGATTGTGTAGATAATGAAGAGAGTTCAAGCACCGTTGTTGATTTGTCGGGCTCAGATTTTCTTCTGGGGAGTACTCTTTTAGGTCTTCCCATGATCAGTTCTGAAAGCAGGTCCTCGGTTAGTAGATGAGTGTCTTTCGTCGTAATAACTTCCCCACTTCGCATCACGGTTACTTTTTGGGTGTAAGCCAATATTTCTTTTAGTTTATGGGTGATTATAATCACCGTTTTCCCTTGGTTCTGAAAAGTGCGAAGTTTTTCGAAAAGAGGATCGATTTCCTGCGGCGTGAGAACGGCGGTGGGTTCATCGAGAATTACAACGCGCGCTTTTCGGTAAAGCAGCTTTAAAATCTCAACCTGTTGTTGCTCTCCCCGTGCACGAGTTTGAACAGT
>JBJSXY010000379.1:0-2320 GCA_046086625.1 Pseudomonadota bacterium
GCACCTAATAAACCTGTAGCACCTTGATATCCTTCTTGACCTAATACTCCTGTAGCACCTGTTTGACCTGTTACACCAGAAGCACCGTCAGTACCAGTTAGACCCGTTGGGCCAGAAGCACCATCAACTCCAGCAGGACCAGTGGCTCCGTAAGGTGATTGACCTGGGCCAGAAGCACCTATCCATTCACCATCAGTATTGATAACACCAAATCCGGATGCGCCAACCGCAAGTCCGTTCTTTACTTTAAATCTTATGTCATTCGTTGCCACTTGTTAATCTCCAGATTAGTGTGTTGTTATTAAGCTAATACTGCTTCTCTTAAGAAGTCGATAGTTGTATTTGTATTTGCTGGTGTTACTTTAACATATACTGTACCTGCATTATACTCTGCACTTACTGTCATTAGAGATGCAGTTGAGTACATAGTAGCATATTCAGTTACTGAAGCATCTGTACCATTATGTGTAACTAGAACTTCTGTTGAGTGAACATCACCTGAATGTGTTGCTTGAATAATATACTTAGCTGTTCTATATGTAGAACCATTATATGAATCAATAGTTTGGTTAGCTGTTGTAGTTGTTAATTCTTCTGTATCAGCAGTTAAACCTGTACCTGTAGCACCACGGATACCCGTTGCACCTGAAGCACCTTGATAACCAGTAGCACCAACTAATCCTGTTGAACCTGAAGCGCCTTGTACACCGGTTGCTCCTGTATAACCTGTAGCACCTGATGCACCTTGATAACCAGTAGCACCATCAATACCTGTCGCACCTGTGTAACCTGTAGCACCCGTTAAACCAGTTGCGCCCGACGCACCTTGAATACCGGTAGCACCTGAAGCTCCACTTATACCTGTAGCTCCTGTTAAACCAGTCGCGCCTTGTACACCTTGTGCACCATTTAAGTTAACTTGCCATGAAGTATGATTTGTTGCTGTACCTACATGTGTTGTTGGTACAAAGTTTAATGTTGTGCTTGAATAAGATGAAACTGTACCTAGTTGATAATTGTTTGCATCTTTTGCAATAATAATAGTTTGACCAACTGTGTAATCTAAGTTAGCACCAACAGTGATTCCTGTTGCACCAGCAACTGGGATTGATAATGATGTACTTGATGATGTAGCATATGTATCACCATCAGCACCACTTGCGCCTGTAACACCAGTTGCACCAGTTAAACCTGTCGCACCATCGATACCTGTTGCACCTGAAGCACCTTGGTAACCTGTAGCACCACTAGCACCATCAATACCAGTAGAACCACTCGCACCTTGAGCACCCGTTGCACCGCTTGCGCCTTGTAAGCCTGTGGCACCTGAAGCACCTTGAAGACCTGTAGAACCGCTTGCACCTTGAATACCAGTAGCTCCACTAGCACCTACTAGACCAGTCGCACCTGAGGCACCATCAATACCTGTTGCGCCGGTATAACCAGTGGCTCCATTAATACCAGTAGCACCAGTTAAACCGGTTGCTCCATTAATACCTGTTGCGCCAGTGGCACCAGAAGGAAGTTGGGCTCCTATCCAATTACCATTTGCGTCAATGACGTCAATTGGACCTGAGGCACCATTGCCTACGGCTAGCCCGTTCTTTACTACAAATTTTGAATTATTCGTTGCCACGGTTAAATCTCCTTGATGGTGGTGTTACTTAAATTAGGTTAGTGCTTATTCTATATTATTTATAATAATCTACTGTTAGAATTAGACCTCTATTGTTGTTTTCTTGTACTTTAATGTGGTCAAAGAGTAGACAGGTGTAAACCTTAACTCTATATTACCAGTACCAGTCCATGTAACATTACTAATCAAAAGGGCTGGACTTTTATTTTCTACAGTTACAGCATCATAGATACCAGCATCAGTCTCTACAAAAGCCGTAGATAGAGTTGCTGTGATAGATCCATTGAAAGTTAATACTGTACCTGGTGTAGCTGAAAGTAATGCTTGTTGTGCTACATTATTTGTTGTGTAAAATCTTAATCCTGTACCATTCCATACTGATAAACCGCCGTTATTAATGACTGGTGATGAATAGTTATTACTCAATGGTGAATAGTATGAAGAAAAATTACCAAGAGCATCACCTATAATACCATATTCTGATAAAAATACGTTTGCATCATCTATTAATAATCTTAGTTCGCTTACTTGATGTGATGAACCTGAAGTAAGTTGCATCTCGTACTTAACACTTCTATATAATGATGCATCAATTGTTTCAACTACTACTTGATTTGTTGATGATGTAGTAAATGTTTGTGTTGGTGCCACTCCAGCGCCTGAAGCACCAGTTAAACCAGTTGC
>JBJSXY010000380.1:0-3905 GCA_046086625.1 Pseudomonadota bacterium
TTCGCTAAGCTCTTCGAGAGTTGAGCCATTAAAGTAAGCGTGAAGGACTTCTTGCGACTTCGGGTCTAGGGCCCCAAACGCAGATTCGAATCTTTCTAAAACGGAGTTTTGCGCTTCTTCAATCGTTACCTTTTCCAGTAACTCCGAAACATCTTCTCTTAATTCGTTTCCTTGTCTTTTCATCTCAACCTCAACTTTGTTGTTCGCCACCAGGTTGGCGCGCCGCATTAATCACATTGACCTTATCGTATAACGCGCAGCATAACTTAAGAGATAGTTTTTGCCGGCCGTGAGCCTGTGGTAATGTCCAAAAAAGAACAAGGGGATTTCATGCGGACTTCCAGCCAATTTAAATGTGAAGGAATCATCACAAAGTGGACCGGACTTTATGTCGTCTTGAGCTTGGTCGCCATTTTGTTCGGTGGATGCGCCGGCAAAGAATTAAACCGAGAGGATGCCGATGCACTTTTTAAAAGCGCTGAGGAAGCTTTTAACGAAGAGCATTATTTGGTGGCTTTGGAAAAGTATCGAGATATTAAAAATCGATTTCCTTATAGTTCACGAGCTATAGATGCCGAATTGCGGATTGCAGATACTTATTTCGAGCAAGAAAGCTACATAGAAGCCGAAAGTGCTTACGAAATTTTTAAAGAGCTTCACCCCACCCATTCGAAAGCAGATTACGTGCAGTACCGAATTGGACTATCCTATTTTAAACAAATCCCAGATGATTCTGCGAGAGACCTCAGCGCTGCGTACAAAGCCATTGAAGCCTTCGGAGTGTTGGAACAAAAACACCCCTCTTCGGAATATGTCGCAAAAGCAAAGGAGCAGACGCTGGAAGCTCGAAAGAGATTAGCCGAGCATGAAAACTATGTGGCGAACTTTTATTATCAACGGCAACACTACCTTTCCGCTTCTTACCGATACTCAGCACTGCTTCAGGACTATGGGAATCTAGGTTATGATGAAGAAGCACTTTATCGATTGGTTCAGAGCTATTACCATATAAAGATGTATGAAAACGCCGAGGATTCGGCAAAGCGGTTGTTTAATCAGTTTCCAAACACCAAATATAGGCAAGATGTTAAAGGGGTTTTGGATACGATTAGAAAAAAGGGGTGACCATTGTCAGCCACGATGGGTTCTCAGCAACAAAGTGTAGAGTCTTTGATACGAATGGCCCAAGAAGACTTGGCCAGAAGCAGCTTGAATTCAGCAGAAAAAATTCTGGAGCAAGCGGTTTTAGTTAATAACCAGTCTCCAGAAGTCTTCCATTTGTTAGGGCACGTTTACACAAAAAAAGGCAAATTTAAAAAAGCGGCTCTTGCGTTTGAGCGTACGCTTCACTTAGATCCTTTTCACACCGAAGCGGCAATAGCTCTGAGTAGTCTCTACAATGATATGGGCAAATATAAAGAGGGAGCCCAAGTTTTTTCTAAGACTAAAAAACGGCTAGAGAAACTTCAGCCGGGTTTCGATCCGAGAATTAATAAGCAGCTTTCTCAGAAGCACGGAGAACTGGGAACATTTTACATGCGGTACGAAAGATTTCGTGAGGCTTATCACGAATTCGCAAAAGCACTCAATCTGGAACCTGAAAGCCTCCAATACAATATTCAGATGGCCAAATGCCTATTTAAAACAGGTGAAAAAGAAGGGGCGTTTGCCGTGCTTCGAAAGGCAGTGGAGAAGCATCCCCGGTCACCGGAGCTAAAAATACAATTAGGCATTTGTTATCATACCCAAAAACGTTTTGCGGAAGCCCAAAGAGAATGGATGGAAGCTCAGTCGTTGGATCCCGAAAATAAAATGGCCGCCATGTACTTAAGCATGCTCGAACCAGAGATTACTAACTCATAAAACCATTTTGAAATACTCTCACTTCTTGATTCTGCTCTGGAGTTGGAAATTATGGGCTGGGGTTTCTCTCGATTCTAGTAGGCCCTACCTAGATGCTTTGGACAGCAAAGGCCGTATGGATTGGGCAGATTACCAAGAAGATTTTTTAATTTCTCAATCTGCAGAAATTACCGAGGTTCCCCAAGCCGAAATAATCCGTAGAATAAAGGATCAGCGCGCAAAAACTAAGTTAGGTGTTGAGACTCGCTTTGGGCAAGCCCCCCATTACCGTACTGATTTTGCCTTTGAATCAATTCCGCTTCCTAAGTCGGTTATTAGTCATTCTCAGCTTGAGGGTCTTCAAAAGTGTAATTTAGAAAAATGTGCTTTTAAGCTTCATTCTGATTCTGAAATTAGGCTACTCGTTCAATCAAAAAACAAAGTGAGCCTTTTTTCGCAATTCGTAGGCGAGCGTCTTAAAGCCTATTTAGGAGAAAAGAAACTCAAAGGGTATGAAAACAGGCTCGATAATGTTCCCTATGTAAAAAAAGCATTTCGACTCGCAACTTTTTTGAAAAGTCGCTACCCCAAATCCTATGGATATTTAATGGGGGATTTTTGGGCTAACCAGAAGAAACCAGAAGGACCCAAGAGTAATTATATTCGTGCCGAAGGGATTTATGTGACTGGTGATAAAGCCCAGCCCATCTATCGACTATCAGAAAATTTAGAGTTTGAAGAAAACGGCTATTTGAATGTGGAAGTACATATTTATACCAATCACTTTTTCGATTCTTCCATTCGAATTTATGAAGTATTTCCTTGGCCCAAAGATCCAAAAAAAGCCGTTTATGTGGTGACAGACCTCATGGAAGTGGACGAGCTTAAAAAAAGCGACCTCATTCGGACTCTCTTTAAATCTCCAATGGAAGAGGCGATTGCGGAATTTCGAAAATCCGAAATGAAGGAACTTCGGTGAAAGCTTTCTTTTTTGTCCTGATTCTCATGGTTCCGCTAGCGATTTCTGCTCCTCTCAAGAAGAAAAGAACCGTAAGAAAACGGCCCAAAATCATGGCTGTAAAACCTCCTCCCGCTCCTGTGGATGTTACGCCACAGCCTATTTCAAGCCCCTATTTTTTGAATGCTTCTTTTGGAGCTAGCCGATGGGAAGGATTGGGATTTTTTAGTGGCTTAGGCCTAGGAGTTTTTCCTGCTGCAGGAAACAGATTGGGTTGGGGACTGGAGGGCCAGCTTCTTCTTGTTCCTTCTGGCGCTCTTTTTTCTATCTTAGGAGGTGCCTGGTATTTTTTCAGTCATCCTTATTTTTCTCAGAAATTAGTGACTTTAGGACTTCTTCTAGGACCCGGTTTTCCGAGTGGTGGTTTGCCTATAAGCCGCACTGTGGCTGTAGGCTTCTTTGAAATTGCCGGCAATCAACGATTGAGTAATTACGGCTGGCTCAAGTTGTGGACTCGAGGAGGTCTCCTAGAGGGTAAAGCGATTGCTCAGCTTGGCTTAAGTTTGCTTTTTCAACTGAATTAGGAGAGAAAGTAACCTCTTAGACTAACAGGTTAGGAGGTAGCTCTTGTTCAGTGCTTTAAAGGGTTTAACTTTTGATGATGTCGTCTTAGTTCCGGGCTATAACGGAATCAAATCTCGACAAATGGTTACCACAACGGTCAGTCTGAAGGGTCGAGACTTTGCTCTTCCTCTCATTTCTTCCAACATGGATACGATTACCGAAGATAGCATGGCCAATACGATTGGCGCTTTGGGGGGCATGGCAATTCTTCATCGGTTTGTCACCATCGATCAGAACGTTTCTATGTTCAATCGAATTACTCACAAAGACTCGACGGGAATTTCAATCGGAATTGGTGAGGACGGTTTGCTGAGAGCGGAAGCTCTTATTTCAGCTGGCGCGAGCATCATTTGCGTTGACGTTGCACACGGACATTCAAAGGAAGTAAATCGAACCATCAAATCGCTCCGGCAAAAGTATAAAGACAACATCCTTGTGATTGCAGGAAACGTTGCTACTTATGCGGGCGCAGATTATTTAG
>JBJSXY010000381.1:0-18496 GCA_046086625.1 Pseudomonadota bacterium
CTTTAGAGCCCAGCTTTGCATAGGCCATTCCAATCTCAAGCCCAATAAATCCTCCGCCAATCACCAAGAGTTGTTTGGGGAGTTTTTTTATTTCTAGTGCTTGAGTCGAATCTAAAACATTTTTGCCATTAAACTTTAGAATGGGGATCTCCATCACTCGAGAACCAGTGGCAATCACAATGTCTTTTGCGGTGAGGGTTTCTTTTCCGCTAGCGCCCGTCACTTCCAGGGTATGCGCATCTTTAAAAACGGCATTGCCAGAAAAAGCAGTCACGCCATTCATTTTAAGAAGACCCGAAACTCCTTGGGTGAGCTGCTTTACTACTCCGCCTTTCCAAGTTTGCATTTTTTCCATGTCGAGCTTCGGAGCAGACACGCTAATTCCCATTTCTTCCAAGTGCTTCGTTTTATAAAATTGGCTAGAAGCGTGAATGAGTGCTTTAGAGGGAATACATCCCACATTGAGACAAACGCCACCCCACTTGTCTTTTTCGATAATCGCTACTTTTTTTCCTTCTTGGGCTAAGCGAATCGCGCACGGATAACCTCCGGGGCCTGCACCAATGACAATCGCATCAAATGTTTTCATGCAAACACCAGTCTTGTGGGTTCAGAAAGAAAGACAACCATTCGGTTCATAAAGCGTGCGGCATCTGCGCCGTCCACCACTCGATGATCCACTGAAAGAGACAAGAACATCATGTCTGCAATGGCAATTTGATCACCTTTCACGACAGGTCGTTTTCGAATGGCATTCACTCCCAGAATCGCAACTTCGGGATGATTAATGACGGGAGTCGCAAAGACGCCGCCAATAGATCCGGCGTTGGTGATAGTAAACGTGCCGCCTTTTAAGTCATCAAGCGCCACTTTTCCGGTACGCGCTTTTTCAGCAAGTTCTGAAATTTCATTGGCGAGCTGCCAAATATTTTTGGAGTCAGCATTTTTGATAACGGGAACAATAAGTCCGTTGGGAGTATCGGTCGCAATTCCAATGTTGTAGTCGCCTTTTAAAACAATTTCTTCTTTTTCATCATTCAATGAAGAATTGAGATAAGGAAATTCCTGTAAGCAGGGAATAAGCGCCTTAATAATAAAGGGCAAGTAGCTCAACTTTACATTCCGGCGTTTCGCTTCATCAAGCACAGACGCTCTCAAAGCGACCACGGCCGACATATCCACTTCTTCTACATAAGTAAAATGCGCAGCTGTGCGTTTTGAGTGCTGCATAGCTTCGGCAATTTTCTTTCGAACGCCTCGAAGCGGAATTGTTTGAAGAGCGCCTCTTTGAGGAGCGGGTACTGTTTGGAATGTGTGTGGCACGACAGAAGTAGAAGCAGTCGCTGTGTGAGAGGGTCTGGGGGCTGCGGCTTCTTGTCCTGAAGCTGCCATTTGCACATCTTCTTTTGTCACTCGCCCGTGAAGACCAGTCCCTTTCACGGCACCCAAATCAACATCTAAATCTCTGGCAAGCTTTCTCGTTGCAGGTGTGGCCAAAACCCCAAAAGGTACGGCTTTACTTTTGTCGGTCTCAATCGGCGTTACTTCTCGCGTGGCTGGAGCAGAAGGTTTTGCCGCAGGAGCAGGTTTTTGTTGTTGAACTGGCTCTGGCTTTTTCGCTTCGGCTTTTCCTTCTTCCCGAATAACGACTAAAACTTTTCCCACTTCCAGGGTTTCGCCTTCTTTAGCAAAAACCGTATCGATAGTGCCGTTAATCGGAGAGGGGATTTCCACAGTGGCTTTATCCGTCATGACTTCGACCATGGGCTGATCTGCGGCCACTTTCTCGCCTTGCTTTACTAACCACTTAACAATTTCACCTTCGTGAATGCCTTCGCCAATATCTGGGAGTTTAAAATCCATGGTGTTTCTCCTTAACTAAAAATTCATCACTTTGCCGACTGCCAAAGCAACACGCTCTGGATCAGGCAAATAAATATGTTCAAGCGTATAGGGAAAAGGCGTATCGAGGCCGGTGACTCGAACAATGGGCGCTTCCAATGACAAAATAGCTTCTTCTGAAATAAGAGCGCTCACTTCGGCTCCAAACCCACAAGTTTTCTGCGCCTCATGCACAATAACAACTCTTCCTGTTTTTCGAACCGATTCCAAAATAGTTTCTTCATCAAGTGGCACCAGCGTACGAAGATCGATGACTTCACAATCAGCGCCTCTTGGTTCACAAAGCTCTGCTGCTTTTAAACAAACAGGAACCATCGCTCCCCAAGCAATCACTGTCACATCTTTTCCAGGGCGAACCACTTGAGCTTTTCCAATTTCTACAGTGTAAGCTTCTTCAGGAACTTCCCCTTTCACCGAGCGATAAAGCCGTTTGGGTTCCATAAAAAGCACTGGGTCTGGATCGCGAATAGCAGCAATCAAAAGACCTTTGGTGTCATAGGGATTCGAAGGAATCACGACTTTAAGCCCCGCTGTGTGGGCGAAGTACGCTTCGGCGCTTTGCGAATGATAATGACCGCCCTTAATCCCGCCGCCATAGGGAGTTCGAATCACCATGGGACACGTAAATCCGCCGCCACTGCGATAACGAAGCTTTGCTACTTCACTCACAATTTGATCAAACGCGGGATAAATAAAATCCATGAATTGAATTTCTGGAACGGGCTTCATGCCATTCACAGCAAGACCACAAGCAAGTCCGATGATTCCACTCTCAGCGAGTGGAGTGTCCATGACTCTTTCTTCACCAAATTCTTTTTGAAGTCCTTCGGTTGCTCTAAACACTCCGCCGTTAAGGCCCACATCTTCTCCCATGAGAACCACTCGAGGATCGAGCGTCATTTCTGTAAGAAGCGCATCTCTGACTGCTTGAACTAAAGTTAAATTCGCCATAAAAATCCTTTAAAGAGGAAATGCCTCACTCGTGTTTTCAAATTTACCCCGAAGCTCTTGTTCTTTTTGAAGCGCTTCTTGTTGTCGAAGTAGCTGGGCAGTGGGGTGTGCGTAAACATCTTCAAACAAAGTTTCAATTTTGGGGGCGGGCTCTTTTTCAGCTTGTTCAACGGCCTCAGCCAAAGTGGCTTTTAGTTCTTTCTCAAGCTCGTCTTGTTTTTTCTTGTCCCACAGCTTTTTGCCTTCCAAGTACTGACGAAATCGCTGAATCGGATCTCGCTTCGCCCACGCATCATACATTTTGGAATCCCTGTACCTTGTAGGGTCGTCAGAAGAAGAGTGGGGTCCAATTCGGAAAGTGACGCATTCAATGAGGGTCGGCCCGTCTCCACGACGAGCTCTCTCAACGGCTTCAAGGGTCGCCGCATACACAGCAAGGACATCATTTCCATCAACTGCGATTCCTGGCATTCCATAACCAATCGCTTTATCAGCAATTCTTTCAGCTCCTGTTTGCTTGGAAGTGGGGACTGAAATAGCAAACTGGTTATTGGTACAAATAAACACGGTGGGGGTTTTCATGGCGCCCGCAAAAGTAAGGCCTGTGTGAAAATCATTTTCTGAAGTACCGCCGTCGCCAAAATAAGTAATCGCAACGTCTTTTTCTTTTCGAAGTTTAGAAGCAAGTGAAGCGCCAACTGCTTGAATCACTTGGGTTGAAATCGGGCTTGAAACACTAAAGAGTCTTAAATCGGCGAAGCTGTAGTGCACTGGCATTTGGCGTCCCTTGCACACATCGCTTTGATTTCCCCATAAGTTACAGAGCATTTCAAAAAGACTGGCGCCTCTTGAAATAAAAACGCCGGGTTCACGATAGCTGGGAAAGATCCAGTCGTTTTTCTTAAGCGCTGCTGAAGTCCCAACTTGGATAGCTTCTTGACCAAAGGAGGGAACATAAAATCCAATTCGCCCTTGTCGCTGCAAAAGCATGCCTCGCTCATCGAAAAAGCGAGTCATTTGCATTTGACGATACATTTGAAGAAGCGCTTCTTTGGAAAGCTTTGGCTCTACTTTAGCGTTGGGACGATTAGTTTCATCTAAAACACGAAAGCAATCAGAACGAAGGACACAAGCGGGCTTTGCATGACCATTGCTAGTGGTTTTTTTCTTTTTAACTTTCGAGTGTTTTTCCAGCACGAATCAATCCCTCCAAAAATTTTTCACCAGCCCGGTAAGAGCTGCGAACTAAAGGCCCCGAAGGGCAACAGAGAAAGCCTCGTTTTAGGCCCTCTTGTTCTAGCTCTTTAAAAACAGTCGGGTGAATATATTCTTCCACTGGCAAGTGCCAGTCAGTAGGCCGTAAGTATTGGCCCAGTGTCAAAACTGAAACATCAATCGAACGCAAATCATCCATGGCTTTTAAAACTTCTGCGGGTTTTTCGCCGAGCCCCAACATAATGGAAGACTTAGTGTAGACCTTGGGATTTAGCTTCTTTACCCGGTCTAAAACATTTAAAGACATTTGGTAATCGCAGCGGCCGTCTCGCACTTTTTTAGTAAGGCGCTCAACAGTTTCCACGTTGTGGGCAATTACTTCCGCTCCACAAAAAGCCACTCGCTTTAAAGCCGCTTCATCTTCTAAAAAATCTGGAATTAAAATTTCAACAATCGTTTCAGGGGAAGCTTTCTTAATGGCTTCAACCGTTCTAGAAAAATGATCCGCTCCACCATCGGGAAGATCGTCTCGGTCTACAGAAGTGAGAACGACGTATTTTAATTTCAAAACACCAAGCGCCTTTGCTACTTTTTCAGGCTCGTCATGATCCAATACGCCTTTTGGATTTCCTGTTTTTACATGGCAAAACTTGCAGCCTCTCGTACAAGTATCGCCCATGAGCATTAGAGTCGCAGTGCCGCCACCCCAGCATTCAGCCATGTTCGGGCATCTGGCTTCTTCGCAAACCGTGTGGAGTTTTAAACTTTTAACGAGTTGTTTTATCTCGGTAAACGCTTCTCCACCCGGGGGGCGAATCTTAAGCCACTCAGGCTTTGGCGATGTTTGAGGAACTGGCATAATCCCATGATTTCTAATGGAAAAGGGGTGGTCCGGCAAGAAGTGGGTGGGGGGTTCATACCCCCCGCTCGTTAGGTCCCCAAATTTCTTTGTGAAGTTGTATTTGCATGGTCACGGGTGCCTTGGCATCGAGAATCCAGTTGGCGAGTTCCTGCGGTTTTACTTTTCCATGCACGGGCGAATAGAGAATATGGCACTTTTCTTCTAGTTGGTGGTCCTGACACACTTTAAGAGCCCAATCAAAATCCACTTTCGAGGCGACAACAAACTTGAATTGGTCGTGCGGCCGAACCAAAGAGAGATTCTCCCAAGCCATGCTTTCACTCTCACCACTATCGGGGCACTTGATATCCACCACTTTCACAACATCAAGCGGAACCTCTTTAATAGAAAAGCTTCCATTGGTCTCAAGTGAAACTGTATAGCCTTCTTTGAGAAGCTCTCTCATAAGATCAATACTGCCTTTTTGGCCGAGTGGCTCGCCGCCTGTCAGGCAAACATATTTCGCTCCAAAGCTTTTCACTTTTTCTAGGATCTCAGGAATGCTCATCACAGAGCCTTCCCAGTAGGAATACTTCGTATCGCACCAAGTACAGCGAAGGTTGCACGTGGCCGTTCTGACAAAGACAGTTGGCTTTCCCGCCAAAAGGCTTTCGCCCTGAATGCTAAAAAAGATTTCGTTGATCTTAATCATGAAGAGATAGTTTGTCGGACTATCGCTCGTTGCAGTTTCAATTGATGCTTTTTAAATTCGTGTTCGTTTAGAACGCCTTGAACTAGTTTTTCTTCCGCTCGCTTTTTGGCAGCTTGAGCTCTTGCTTTATCCACTGCGGCCGCATCTTCTGCTGTTTCAGCCATGACAAGGACGCGGTTGTTTCGAATTTCAGCAAAACCATAACTCACAGCAAATTTTCTCTCTCGCCCATCCTGCATGAAAGAAAGCGGCCCTGTAGTTAGAAGGGTCAAAAGCTCTCGATGACCTGGAAGAATTTCCAGCTCCCCTCGATGCCCTGGGATTTTCACCCATTCGGCTTTGGCCCCTTCGACGATTTTTTTCGTCGGCGTTACGATATCAACTCGGATCACTGGGCTCCTTTAAGCTTTTCAGCTTTTGCAATGGCTTCTTCGATGGTTCCCACCATGTAGAAAGCTTGCTCAGGAAGATCGTCGTATTTACCTTCGCAGATTTCTTTAAATCCACGAACGGTGTCTTTTACTTCAACGTATTTTCCTGGGTTTCCTGTGAATTGCTCGGCCACAAAGAATGGCTGAGACAAGAAACGCTCCAACCGTCGGGCTCGTGCCACTGTGATTTTGTCTTCTTCGGAGAGCTCGTCCATACCCAAAATAGCAATGATGTCTTGCAGATCTTTATATCTCTGAAGAATTCTCTGAACTTCTCGAGCTACTTTGTAATGCTCTTCACCCAAAACTTCTGGGCTTAAAAGTCTTGAAGTAGAAGCCAAAGGATCCACAGCGGGGTAAATCCCTTTTTCAGAAATTGCACGACTCAAGTTGGTCGTTGCATCCAAGTGAGTAAATGCTGTTGCTGGGGCCGGATCGGTGTAATCGTCAGCAGGAACGTAAATCGCTTGCACTGAAGTGATCGAGCCTTTTTTGGTTGAAGTGATTCGCTCTTGAAGAGCGCCCATTTCAGTGGCCAGTGTAGGCTGATATCCCACTGCAGATGGAATACGTCCTAAGAGAGCCGACACTTCCGAACCCGCTTGGGTAAATCGGAAAATATTATCGATGAAAAGAAGAACGTCTTGTCCTTCTTCGTCTCGGAAATACTCAGCTGAAGTAAGCGCTGACAAAGCCACTCGAAGACGCGCTCCTGGAGGCTCATTCATTTGTCCGTACACAAGGCAGGTCTTATTGATAACTCCGGACTCTTTCATTTCCATCCAAAGATCGTTTCCTTCACGAGTACGCTCTCCCACCCCACCAAACACTGAAAGACCCCCGTGTTGTTGAGCGATGTTATTGATGAGCTCCATGATAAGAACGGTTTTTCCCACGCCGGCGCCACCAAAGAGACCAATTTTTCCACCCTTGGAATAGGGAGCTAAAAGATCCACCACTTTAATTCCAGTCACGAGCATTTCGATTTTGGTGCTCTGATCTTCAAATTTAGGTGCGGGTCGGTGAATCGGATAAAACTTTTTAGCGTTTACAGGACCTGCTTCATCCACTGGTTCTCCAATCACATTCAATATTCGACCCAAAGACTCACGGCCTACTGGAATTTGAATGGGGTTTCCTGTGTCGCGAACTTTCATGCCGCGAACAAGTCCATCCGTGGAATCCATAGCAATACACCGAGTAACTCCGTCGCCCAAGTGGCTCGCCACTTCGAGAGTGAGGTTTTCCTTCTCAGCACTAATCGAAGGATTGGTTAGTTTAAGTGCATTAAAGATTTTGGGGAGCTTTCCAGAGGGAAACCGCACGTCAACTGCGGGCCCCACTACTTGAGTAATTTCTCCATATGATTCCATTGTCACTCCTTTAACTCCTTATTTCATTGCCTCAACACCACCAACAATTTCCATCAATTCCTTGGTGATCTTTTCTTGTCGGGCTTTGTTATATTCTAAAGTTAAGCTTCCTATCATTTCGCTCGCGTTTTTAGTTGCGTTTTCCATTGCAGACATACGCGCTCCGTGCTCACTGGCTACGGACTCGAGCACACATCTAAAAAGCTGCATTCGAAAATGTCGGGGAACTATTTCTGCCATCAGCGCTTCTTTTCCTGGCTCAAAAATATAATTTGTCATTCCATCCATTTCGCCCGCAGTCCAAATTCCCGCAACGCCTTCAGGGACTTCGTCAGAGATGGGAATTAATCTTTCCGTCGTTACTGTTTGAGAAATGGCGGATTTAAATTCATTATAAATAATATAAATCGCGTCCAACTCTTCTTTCTTAAACGCTTCTAGAAGCTCATTGGCAATTTCTGAAACTCTGGGGAATGTGGCTCGGCCGAGTAAGCCCTCATGATGAGTTGCAATGGGCTGGCGCTTTCTGAAAAAGTCGTAGGCTCGCTTTCCAATCACATCGAGGACAACTTCAACATTTTCAGCTTTCTTTTCTTTAAGAAACTTCTGCGCTTCTTTAAAGATGTTGGCATTAAAAGATCCGCAAAGGCCTCTGTCGCCCGCCAAAACAATGACACGAATTTTTTTCTCAGGCCGTTCAGCTAAAAGCGGATGAGAAATTCCCTCTTGTTTAAAAAGCCCTAAGAGGATGGCGTAAATACGATAAGCATACGGACGCGAGGCCAAAATAGCATCCTGAGCACGACGCAATTTCGCTGCGGCTACCAGCTTCATTGCGCGCGTGATCTGTCGGGTGTTTTGAACCGAACCGATTCGCTTTTTAATTGCCTTTAAGTCTGCCATGCATCACGCAAAGTTACTGGTGTACTCCGTGAAAGCTTTCTCAAGAACGGGTTTTAGTTCGTCATCGATTGCTTTCTTAACTTTTAATGTTTCAAAGACTTTTGGATATTTTTGTTCCACAAATTCATAAGCCCCAATTTCATAGTCAGAGACTCTGTCCGTGGGAATCTTATCCAAGAAGCCTGCATTCGCAGCCCAAATAATCATCACTTGTTTTTCAACAGGAAGCGGTTGGTATTGGCCCTGTTTCAGAATGGCCACCATTCGCTCTCCGCGAGTGAGCTGATCTTGAGTTGCTTTATCAAGATCGGAACCAAACTGCGCAAAGGCAGCCATGGCTCGATACTGCGCCATCGAAAGACGCAAGCTTCCTGCAACTTGTTTCATCGCTTTAATTTGGGCACTACCGCCCACACGAGAAACTGAAATACCGACGTTAATGGCAGGTCTTACACCTGAATAAAACAAATCGGTATCTAAGAAGATCTGTCCGTCCGTAATTGAAATTACGTTGGTCGGAATGTACGCCGACACGTCACCTGCTTGAGTTTCAATGATAGGAAGCGCTGTTAAACTTCCCCCGCCTTCTTTATCGCTTAGCTTTGCAGCTCGCTCCAAGAGACGACTGTGCAAATAGAAAACGTCTCCGGGATAAGCTTCACGTCCGGGTGGGCGTCGAAGAAGCAAGGACAACTCACGATACGCTTGAGCTTGCTTGGTCAAATCATCATACACAATTAGCGCGTGCTTGCCATTGTCGCGGAACCACTCGCCCATTGTCACGCCAGTATAAGCAGCAATGTATTGCAGTGGCGCTTTTTCAGCAGCGGTTGCAGCGACCACCATGGTGTAACTCATAGCGCCCGCAGTTCTTAATTTTTCCACCACTTGAGCAACTGTAGAAGCTTTTTGACCGATAGCTACGTAAATACAAAAAACGTCTTGGCCTTTTTGGTTAATAATGGTGTCCACTGCAACAGCTGTTTTTCCAGTTTGTCGGTCACCAATGATGAGCTCTCGCTGTCCGCGACCAATTGGAATCATCGCATCGATTGCTTTGATTCCAGTTTGAAGGGGCTCTTTCACGGATTGTCGTTTTACAATCCCTGGAGCTTTCACTTCTACGTTTCGATTTTCTTTGGTTTCAATGGCGCCCATGCCATCCACTGGCATTCCAAGAGAGTTAACCACTCGGCCGACCATTCCCATTCCCACAGGCACTTGAAGAATGCGTCCTGTTCTTTTAACAGTGTCCCCTTCGCGAATCCCAGTTACTTCTCCGAATACGGCAACCCCGACTCCGTCTTCTTCGAGGTTGAGCACCAAGCCCATAATGCCGCCTGGAAACTCCACCATTTCTCCGGCCATGGCTCCTTGAAGGCCATAAATTTTGGCTACCCCGTCACCTACGTTAAGAACGGTTCCTGTTTCGGCGACTTTGACTTCGCGATCAAATTCTTCAATTCGCTTTCTAATAATCTGACTGATTTCATCGGCACGTATTTGCTGCATATTAGAGGTGACCTCCCATCAAATTTTCTTCCATTGTTTCAAGCCAACCAGAAAGACTCCCGTCATAGGTTCTTCCAGCGGCTGTGACTCGAAGCCCCCCCATCAAATTGGGATTCAAGCTGTATGAAGCTTCGACTTCTTTTCCTAAAATCTTTTTAAATTGATCTTCCACTTTCTTTCTCTCATCGGCTTTTAACTCGGCTGCGCTTTCAACTTCTAACGCTGCAACATCAGCAGCTTCCAAAGCCATTTGATGGAGCCGCTCAGCCACAGAATCGCAAAGTAGAATGCGGCGGTTTTCAGAAAGGATCGCCAAAATTCTCAGAGCATTTTCGGAAAGCCCCAGTTTTTGGGCAACGTCCTTCACCACCCAAACTCTGTCTTCAGTAGAGAAAGCTTCATTCGTGAGCGCTAAGCGGAGTTCTTCATTCTCAGAAAGCACTTTTGAAAACGCTTTTAATTCATGAGAAACGTCTTTTGATTTCTTGGAATCCGCCAAGAAATCAAACGCTGCTTTTGCGTAACGTAATGTGGCTTTATCAAGCTTTGCCATGACCCACCAAAGTAATGTACTCGCTCACCAGCTTCTCTTTATCTTTTGTCTCTAGCTGATCACTTAAATATTTTTCAGCAAGCGCTACACTGCGCTCGCAAATTTCCCTCTGAAGCGCTTCTTTTTTCTTGTGAAGCTCTCCTTGTCCCAAAAGCTCACCGTCTTTTACAATTCGACCACTTTCAGCTTTTGCAAAATCTAAAGTTTTTTCCCGGTGTCGAGCCAAAATGGCTTTGGCATCTTCTCTTAATTTTTTTGCGTGAGCTTCTTGGTGCGTAAGGTTTTCTTGTGCTTTTTCAAATTGTGCAGTGACTTCTTTCGATTCCTTCTCCGCTTCATCGATCATTTTCTTAATATCTTCTGAACGAGCAGTTAAAAAAGTACTGAAGGGCTTTTTTCCAAAAATCCCAAGGAATCCCACCAGGACTGCGAAATTTACAACTTGTGGTAACACTTCGGAATTCATGAGAGCGTCTCTTCTATTTCTTTCTTTGCTGCTATGCCCGAGGAAGAAATGGTTACTTTTTTACCGGTAAGTTTCGCCACAATCTTACTTGAATATTCTTCTATCAGAGGAACTAATTCTTTTTTTGCAATATCAAGTTGGTCATCGGCCGCTTTTCGAGAAGACGCTAGCTCTGCAGCAACTTTATTGCGCGCTTCTTCAATGATGGCGCGCTCTTCATCAGCAACTTTCTTTTTTTCTTCCTCCAACCAATGAGACACATCTTTACGTTGGGTCTTCATGAAAGAATCGTAATCGGCCTGAAACTTGTCTGCTTGGGTTTTTTGATGGGCTGTTTTTTCTTTCAGCTCAGTAGATTTAGCATTTCGCGCGTGGACTAATGCTAAGTAGGGCTTAAATAAAACTTTGTTGAGCACAGCATAGCTTGCAAAGAAAATTCCAAGCTCAATTCCAACTTGGGTGGGAAATAAATTTAAGTCCGGATTTAAATCGATCACGTCGGGACCTTCTTGATTTAATTTGCAAATTTGCTCTGCTTAGTTAGCAGTGGGGCAGGGGGGTGTCAAGGTGGGGACTGGGGTCCCCACCCGAATTAAAATTAAGAATGGGTTGTTTGGTTATCCGAGAGCTTAAGCTTGTCCGCCAAACGCATGAGATCGTCGCGGTTAGCGTAAGTAAACTGAATAAACCCGTGATCCATTGAACCCACAATTCTGACCGGCGTTCCAAAGACTCTTCGCAGATCGTCTTCGAGGTTCTTCAAATGAACATCGGGGCTTTCTTGTGTTTTGCCTGCTGGTTTGTTTTTAGTACGAACTGCTTGGGCAACCTGGCGCTCTGTATCCCGAACAGAAAGCTTCTTTTTAATGATAAGGTCTCGAATCGCTAACTGTTCGTCGGCAGATTCTAAAGACAGAAGTGCTCGCGCGTGGCCCATGGTTAATGCTCCACTTGCAATATCTTCTCGAATCACCGCTGGAAGCTTTAATAGGCGCAGTGTGTTGGCGATAGTCGTTCTGCCTTTACCAACGCGCTCGGCTATTTGCTCTTGAGAAAGCTGGAACTCATCCATCAATTGTTGATAGGCGATTGCTTCTTCAATGCAGTTTAAGTCTTCTCGCTGAATATTTTCGATGATGGCCATTTCTAAGGAGGTTTGATCTTCGGGCACATCTCGAATGACAACCGGAACTTGCTTAAGCCCAGCTCGTTGCGCGGCGCGCCAACGACGTTCTCCGGCAATGAGCTCTAAACGACCATCTTTCCATCGGCAGGTAAGTGGCTGAATAATGCCGTGAATTTTGATTGATTCCGTAAGCTCTTCAAGTGCTTCTTTTTGAAAAATTTTTCGAGGCTGATAGGTGTTTGGAACTATCTTCTCGATATCACAAAGAAAGTAATCTTTTCTGTTTTGGGAACCTGGAAGTCCCCCTTCTACTTTTGCATCTGGGATGAGAGAGGCAAGGCCTCGTCCTAAAGGCGATTTTTTCTTAATTTCACTATCCAATGAGGCCATTTTCGATTCCTTTCTCAATTTCAATTGCTATGGGCATTTCTGGTAAAATTTCGGTTTCTTCTGTTTGTTCTGCTACTGGCTTTACCCCTTCAATTCGCTCGATGACTTCTCGAGCCAATGTTAGATAGCTCTGAGATCCAGATGAACTAATGTCATAAAGGATGACGGGCTTACCATGACTTGGGCTTTCAGAGAGCTTTACATTTCTTGGAATAACTGTGTTGAACACTCCGCCCTGGAAATGCTTTTTAACTTCTTCTCTTACTTGGCGGCTTAGGTTGTTTCTTGAATCAAACATCGTTAGAACAATGCCCAGCTGCGTTAGGTTTCGGTTGAGGCCCTTCCTGATGAGTTCTGCGGTATTTAGAAATTGGCCAAGGCCTTCCATAGCGTAGTACTCACACTGAAGTGGAATGAGGTAATGAGTCGCCGCCGTTAGGGCATTTAAAGTTAAAAGCCCAAGAGAGGGGGGGCAATCGATAAACACATAGTCAAAGCCGCCGGCGGGACTTTGATTTAATTCTTCCAGGGCATTTTTAAGGCGCATCTCTCGAGCAATGGCCTGAACCAATTCTATTTCTGCTCCGCTTAAATTATTATCTGCGGGACAAACCTTTAAATAGTCTAGGTCTGTGGGGTAAATGGCTTCCCGCATTGGAAGCTCATCAATAAGAACATGATAAATGTTTTTATCTGTATAAACTCCGCGATCTAGGCCGAGACCGCTTGAGGCATTGCCTTGGGGATCAAGGTCCAGAAGGAGCACTTTTCGTTCGGCTGCAGCAACCGATGCCGCCAGATTAACTGCTGTGGTAGTTTTTCCTACTCCGCCCTTTTGATTAGAAATCGCAATGATTTTTGTCATAAAGTGTCTTTGGGTTGTTGGGTGAAAATCCAAACAATTTATAACAAAGAAATTGGGGCGCGCCAAAAAATTCTTTCGGCACAATGAGTTAGCTGAAGCGCCCCGCCAGTTAAGCATCTTGAGGCGTTATTTTTTTCTTTGTTTCACGTGGAACAGTTTTCAGGAAAAATCGTGCTCTTATGTTTCACGTGGAACAAATTGATAAGCGATCGCTCTACGATCTCCACAATCTAAGGGTAGGGTGTACTTAAGTTCTTCTAACTTCTTAAACTTGTTAGGAGCCTTTGGCTCTTCCGCTTGGCTTCCAATGTTCACCACTAAAACAGCCCCATCCGCCATTCGCTTTAACATAAACTGAAAAAGCTCAGCGGGTGGCATTACGGCCCTAGCCAAAATAAGGCCGCCATGTTTTTGCTCTGGCATTGATCCTTGAATCTCAACATTTTTTAACTGTAACTGCCCCGCCACAGCTCCAAGGAAGGTTTGTTTCTTTAAAAGCTTTTCGTACAAACAGATCTGGAGTTCTGGATTTCGAATGGCAAAGACGAGTCCTGGAAACCCGGCCCCACTTCCCAAATCGTAAACTTTGTTTCCTTTTACAAACTTTTTGCCAAAGTCGGAAATAAAAAGGCTGTCACAGAAATGCGTAGCAAAGGAGAGGTCGATAGACTTTTTTGAGACAAGAGCCATTCTCTCGTTCCAGCTCCGCAAAATCGAAAAATAATCTTCGTACTTTTCAACTTCCGTTGGGGAAACAGCCGGCAAGCCATTCCCAAATTCTTTAAACTGATCTTTGAGAAGCACCATCTGAGCTATTCCCTTTCTTTTTCAAGTGGAAGAGAAGCGCAGTCAGCGCGGCAGGAGTAACTCCTGGTATTTTTGCGGCTTCAGCTAGAGTTGGTGGCTGATTTTTAGATAGTTTTTCTTTCAGCTCTATCGAGAGCCCAATCACTTTTTCATAATTAAAAGTGGTCGGTATTCGAGACTCCTTCATTTTTGATAGGTGCCGAATCTCTTCCTGCTGAATAGAAATATACCCTTCGTACTTCACTTCAATTTCTAATGTTTCCTGAGTGGCTGAGCTCAAGGATTCACGGCAGTCTTCTGGAAGATGGTTGAATCCCCAGTTCATGACGTTAGAAATTCCCACTTCTGGGCGTTTAAGAAGATTGGAAAGACTCTGGGCACTTGAGAGCGGGCTTGTTCCCAAAGACTCCAAAGACCGACTGAGCTCTTCGCTGGGCTTAATAAATATTCTCTTAAAGGCTCCCTGAAGCCTTACAATTTGGGCCTTTCTCTCTAGCATTTGGGTGTAGTTCTCTTGAGGAAGAAGCCCAATTTCATATCCATAGGGGCTTAGCCTCAAATCGGCGTTGTCCTCTCGAAGAGATAGGCGGTACTCGGCCCTGGAAGTAAACATTCGATAGGGCTCCGTTACTCCAAGCGTAGTTAAGTCATCAATCATGACCCCAATATAGGATTCCGCTCGAGAAAGCAGAAGCGGTTCTTGTTCGAAGGCTCTTCTTGCGGCATTTATACCGGCAATGAGTCCTTGAGCCGCAGCTTCTTCGTATCCGGAAGTTCCATTCACTTGTCCGGCAAGAAAAAGCCCCTTTATGGTTTTTGACTCGAGAGAAGGCTTAAGCTGGCGAGGATCAATACAGTCATATTCAACCGCATAGCCATAACGAGCAAATTTAACATTCTCACAGCCTGGAATGGTTCGAATAAAGGCATCTTGAACTTCGGCTGGCAAGCTAGTTGAGATTCCATTGGGATAAATCCAGTTGGAATCAAGCGCTTCAGGCTCAAAAAATAGTTGGTGTCTTGGTTTATCAGGGAATTTAACCACCTTGTCTTCAATTGAAGGGCAATATCTAGGGCCCACTCCTTTAATGTTTCCACTATAAAGGGGGGACTTATCCAGGTTTTTTAAGATGACTTGATGGGTTTTCTCGTTCGTATGAACAAGATAACAAGAGATCTGAGGGAGGGTGACCTTCGTATTCCAGAAGCTAAAAGTATACGGGGGCTCATCTCCCTTTTGTTCTACCATCTGAGACCAGTCGATAGATTCTTGAATTAGCCGCGCCGGCGTCCCGGTTTTAAGTCGACTGATCGTAAATCCCAGCTCTTCAAGCGATGCGGAAAGCCCTTGGCTCGACTTTTCCCCGAATCGCCCGCCATCCTTTTGATCAAACCCACAATGAATGAGGCCCCTCATGAAGGTTCCAGCAGTAATCACAATGTTCTTAGTCTGGATTTCAACCCGCTCATTTTGAGACTGCACGATAAGTCCCTGAACTGCTCCACCTGCGGTTAAAATCTCTTTAACTTCACCTAATAGAATTTGAAGCTTTGGCTGATTCCCTAGAACATTTTGCATTCGGGTCGCATACGCTTTTTTGTCGGCCTGACAGCGCGAGGACTGAACGGCACTTCCTTTTCGAGTATTGAGGCGCTTGAACTGAATTCCTGTGAGATCGGCATTCTTACCCATTTCTCCACCGAGCGCATCGATTTCCTTTACAAGCTGTCCTTTGCCCACCCCTCCAATCGAGGGATTGCATGACATTTCAGCACTCTTCAGGGGATCCATCGTAATAAGAAGCGTTTCTCTTCCCATTCGACTAGAAGCAAGCGCAGCTTCACATCCGGCATGGCCAGCTCCTACTATCACCACTTCAAATTGTTTCACGTGAAACATTTTTCTCACTTTCCTATACAAAACTCTCCAAAAACTCTGTCTAACACGTCTTCTGTTCCAACTTCCCCAACTACAGATTCCAAGGTTCTTGTTGCTTCTCTGTTTATTTCTGCCAAATACTCAGGCAGCTCATTTTTTTCCAATCTAACTAAGAGCTCTCGAACCAAAGCAAGCGCTTTCTCTAAGCGCTGATGTTCAACTGCTGTGGGGAGTGGCCCCTGGCTGTCTTTTTTTGAAAGCTCCTCTTCAAGACGCTCCCAAAGATCTTTTATCCCTTCAGCTGTTTTTGCAGAAAGCGGAAGAACGGAGCCTCCATACCACTTCTGATCCGGGCTTGACCACTGACTTAAATCTTTTTTGTTCCACACAACCAAATGTGCACGGCTTCCATATTTCTCGATTAAATTTTCTTCTTCTGAACTAATTCCCGCCGAGCCGTCGACCACTAAAATCCAGAAGGCCGCAGCCGAAAGGAAGCTTTCACCCAACTCAATTCCTTCTCGTTCTCTTGTTTCTCCGCTTTCCCGAAATCCAGCAGTATCGACAAGCTTCCACCTTCTTCCACCAATCTCAACATCTTCTTCAATGACATCGCGAGTGGTGCCGGCCTCCTCGTGAACGATCGCGCGATATCTTCCCAGCAAGGCATTGAACAACGAGCTCTTTCCGGCGTTGGGTTTACCGGCAATGACAAGCCTGGAAACAGCGGCGCCCGACCTAAATCTCGAATATCGCTGAGTAATCTCTGAGCACTCATGGATAGTCTGAATAAGCGGAGCTTTTGCTTGAGCAACCACCGCAGAATATTCTTCTGAGAAATCAACCGCTGTATCAAGAATGGCTTGGGTTTTTAAAAGATTTTCGCGAAGGTTTTGAATTCGAAGAGCTAAAGAACCATCTTTTCTAGAGTAAATACGATCCAGATCAACGCTATCTTTTGCCAAATAAACATCGCCTAGATCTTCAACCTCTGTTGTAGAGACCTTTCCATTAAGATGCGCGCGATAGGAAAACTCTCCGGGTTGAGCAGGGGTTGCCCCTAACTCAAGAAGCACTTCTTCTACTTTTCTAATGATGGGCTCAGAACCGTGGCAATGAAACTCGATGCTGTCTTCACCCGTGTGTGAATGTGGTGCCACAAAGCAGAGGGCTAAACAATCGTCTATTTTTTTTCCTCTTAAATCAAAGAGCGTTCCCGTAACCATCGAACGCTTCGATTCAAGATTTGCCCCCGAGTGGGGCCTAAACATTTTTCGAGCGATGTCGAAAGCATCTCGTCCGCTTAACTTTTCAATGGCTACCGCACAAGGCAGTCGCCCAGAAGCAAGCGCGAAAATGGTTTTCGTCGTTCCTAAGTTTTTTCTAAGCACAAGTAGAGCCCTTAACTACTTATTTGAGCCGGACTGGATGCGGTGTTTTTATCCTTCATCATGATTTGCTGAATAATCCCAAGAAGCGTGCTCACAAAAATGTACATCGTTAAGCCCGATGGTAGATTGATCATCATGGCGCTAAAGAGTACGGGCATAAACATCATGACCTTTTGTTGTGCCGGATCCATTCCCACAGCGGGTGTCAGCTTCTGCTGAATAAACATAGAAACGCCCATCAGGACTGGATAAATATAAAACGGATCTTTCCTGGATAAATCCTGAATCCAACCAAAAAAAGGCGCCTGGAAAAGCTCAATCGAATTTCCCAAAACGGCATAGAGCGCAATAAAGACGGGTAGCTGCACCACCATGGGCAAACATCCCCCCATGGGGTTGACTTTATGCGTCTTAAACAGAGCCATCTGCTCCTGCTGCATTCTAGCCGCATCGTCTTTGTACTTTTCCTTTAGGGCAGAAATTTGTGGCTGCAGGCGTTGCATCGCTTTCATGGATTTTTGGCTTTTCAAAGTAAGCGGATAAAAGAGGAGCCGAACCAAAATGGTCAAAAGGATAATGGCAACTCCGTAATTATGCACAATCCCGTAAAACGCCCGCAACAACCAAAGGAGCGGGTAAGCAAGCTTTGCGAAAGTTCCATAATCAATGAGGCCCAACATTCGGGCCCCCTCGAGCTCATGGTAGTCTTTCGCGCCCAAATAGTACCGCACCGGAATAGAGATTTCTTTTTGGCCTTCTTTAAGAACCAGGGGATAGCGCAGGTAGGCCCCTACAAAATCCGCCTGTTTGGTTAAAACAACATCTGGATTAATCTCACCGCCCGCGTTTTCTACTGCCATTGCAAAGTATTTATTCCCGAATGCAACCCACGCTGTATTTCCTTGTTCAACTTTTTCTGCTTCTTCAATTTTTGCAACGGGGCTTCTTTTTAAGGATTCGCTTTGATACCGAACCACTTCCCAATTCTTAAGGGGGTCGTGGCTATCCGCCTGAACGGGTTTGGAGCCAACGGGAATCATCAAGTAACCCCAATCCGTTGTCTTTGTATCCTTGGGCTTAAACTTAATTGTAGAGTCTAAAAAATAAGTGTCTTCATTAAGAGAAAATGTCTTTTCCACTTGGGCATCGGCACTTGATAGCGTAAATGTGACACGATTT
>JBJSXY010000382.1:0-2551 GCA_046086625.1 Pseudomonadota bacterium
CGTAGAACTTAAGGCCGCCATAGATTTGGTAGTTAATGCCTTTAGCTCGAAAAATATCTTCGAGAACACGAGATTGAGCGTTCGTGCGATAAAAAACGGCCATTTGGTTCAGGCTTTCGCCCTGGATGATTTGGTTCGAAATTTCAGAGCTCACTTTTTGGGCTTCATCGTGTTCGTCGTAAGCTTCAAGAATTTTAATTTTGTCGCCTTCTAAATTATCAGTCCAAAGGCTCTTGTCTCGTCGCTCAGTATTTTGAGAAATGACGTGGCTTGCAGCTTCAATGATGTTCTTTGTCGAACGGTAGTTCTGCTCAAGCTTGTAAATTCGAGCATTGGGGTAGTCCTTTTCAAAATTAAGAATATTTTGAATATCAGCTCCCCGCCATCGATAGATAGACTGGTCCTCATCCCCGACTGCACAAACATTGGCTTTTTCACCCGCTAATAATTTCACTAGAAGATATTGGCACTTGTTGGTGTCCTGATACTCATCGATCAAAATATACTGAAACCGATTTTGATAGGCTTTAAGAAGAGCAGGAAACTGCCGAAACAATTTCACTGTCCGCAAAATGATGTCCCCAAAATCCACAGCGGAAGAAGCTCTCAATACACTTGCATATCTTTCAAAGACTCGCACAAAAGCATCTTCAAAGGGCCCCCCAAAAGAGGAGTCATATTCATCAAAGTCAGTTCCATCGTTTTTTGCTTTGTTGATTTTGGCTTGAATGGCCTTGGGAGAAAAACTCGAATCACTAATATTGAGTTCCTTCATGACTGCTTTAATGACTGAAAGCTGATCTGAATCATCATAAATCGTGAAAGAAGGGCTATAGCCTAAGTGGTGTATTTCCGCGCGCAGAATACGGACACAAGCTGAGTGAAAAGTGCTAATCCACAAATCTCTCTCGTCTACAGGAAACCCAACCAACCGCTCTAATAAACCACACACCCGATGTCTCATTTCCGCTGCTGCTTTATTCGTAAAAGTAACGGCCAGAATCTGCCTGGGATCGACTCGATGTTCGAAAATGAGATGGCAAATTCGGTGAGTTAAAACACGAGTTTTACCAGAACCTGCTCCAGCCAAAATCAAAATAGGGCCTTCGGGATGGATGACTGCTTCTCTTTGGGCTTTGTTTAATGTACTTAAGTATTCCAAGACTTTTGAATTATCTCAGAGAAATCTGAATGTCGACCCTTCGAAGGGGTTAGGGTAAGATTTTCTGGTCATGTCAGCCGCCGAAACACAACCTATTGTTTTAAAGCCCTTTCTTCCAAGTTCCTCTGAAGGCTTAAAAAAATTTATAACCCAGTTCCCCCGACTTCCTTACGGTTTAGAGCACTTTACTTCTTTCGTCCAAAATCTTACGTCTGGTCCTGAGTGTGTTCTCGATCTTTGGCAAGGAAATCAACGAGCCGCGGTGGCTCTTTTGCTCGACAAATCGCAAAGTAATCCGAGTAACTTAGAGATTGCAATCTTAGGTTATCGGTGGGATTTCTCGAGCTCCCTTTTCTTAGATGCGATCTTGCCCATCGCCCGCGATAAGGCCTCACGACAAAACATGGCTCAATTAGAACTTGTAAGCTCTCTGGGTCTGAAAGTAGATCCGGGAGAACTCTCTCGTCGTGGCTTTGTGGCTGGTCCCACCACCCTTACCTTCGAAACAGGTCATCAAAATCCGCAACTCTTAACTTCAATTTCCAATGATTGGAGTTGGCAAGATACCACTTCTGAAAGCGTCGGCACTTGTTACGATCTTCTCAAAGTTAATTTTCCTTCACCAGATGCTGGGGGCTTAGTCCCTTTTGAAAAATTTCAAAAACTAGCTCTTTATTTACCCATTAAACCCCGACTTCTTTTCGAAAATGAAAGAGCTATCGCCTTTGTTTGGGTGGCCCTGGAGAATCAGACAGGGCAGCTCCTTTTTATGGCTAGACACCCAGACTACCGAGGGAAAGGCCTAGGAAAAGCATGTTTGGGAGAAGCCACTCGCGTTTTAAAACCTTTTGGATTTAAGAAACTTCAAGCCGAAGTAAAAGATACCGATCAAGCCGCAATTAAACTCTTTGAAGGTTCAGGATTTAAGACCACTCGAAAACTCACTCGGTTCATTTCTAAAGTTGAAAGGGGAATTTGAGAGAGACAAGTTGTGATCGGGGGGAAAGTCATGAAGACTCAACTCGCCTCTCTCAAGGCATGTATTACTTTTGAATTGAGAAGTGACGATCAAAAACTTTGTCGGCGCTTCTAATAGACTTCTTTTGCAACCACAGTGCCAAACAACATCAGAAAGTTTGGGCGTTAACGTTCCGAAATTTTTATGAGAGTGGCTTCATTTCGCACGATGGGTTTGCTTTTTGGACTCTCAGCCACTGTGACGGAGTAAATGAGCAGACCAAACAAACAAAGAATCACGAGTAACAAAGGAAAAAGTTCTCTTAAGGTGATCAGTGGGTTGAGCGAGGTCTTTTGTAAAGGGGCCATGCCCTCTAATAAAGGAGCAATCGACATGCCATTAAGAAAATCTGAATTAAGCGTGAGTAAATG
>JBJSXY010000383.1:0-3209 GCA_046086625.1 Pseudomonadota bacterium
GTTCTGGTATTGAAAAAGGAAAAATCTTTGAGTTGGGTTCTCCGGAAGTTTTAGCCTCGAGTGAAAGTTTAGGACACAACATTCCTTCTGACGAACTAAGAGGATTTTGGGAAGCTCTTGCTAAACTTTGCTCTCCGGAACAGAGCTGTGCTTCTTCAGAGGAAAACGAACTTTTTGAGAACGTCCTCATCCCAATGAGCTTTAAACGGCCTCAGTTTATTGCCATCACTTACGCTTTTGATGCGGATTGGTGGGTGGCTATCAGCCACGAGCTCAAACACGCACAATATTTTTTAAATAGCAAATATCGCGAAACAGTGGATCGCTTTTGGAATGAAACTGTTTCGGAAGAAGATCGGGAGCGAGTGCGAACTGTTTTGGGCGAGCGTTACAATAAAAATGACGAAGCTGTGATGCGAAATGAGTTTCAAGCGTTTTTGCTCGAAATGCACGCTCTCGAAGACATGTTAAAAGATTTTGCTCCTCTTTACCGGGACAAGCTCATTCAAAAGCTTCAAGAAGTAGGAGTGGACCTAGACTTTAAGAATTCGCCGGCTCTTTCTCTCAAAATCAAAAGAACGGGAGAAGAAAAGGGCTATCCCCCTTTCGTTGGGGATTGCTTAACCGCTGCTATTGCTAAGCTTAAGAAAAGAGCCGCTGCCAGAGAAGCAGTATTAAAGAAAGAAACTATCAAAGTCGAGGAAGTGGATGATAGGTGGTATAGCCCTTCAAAATACGTTTGGTTCTCGGCCATGATGGAAACTCCCGAGGGAGTTGAGAAGATCACGGTCATGATGCAAAAGCCCTTCCGAGAAGCTTGTTTTTAGGAGTTTGCTCCTCAAGGAACTTAAAACCCTGAGGAGCAAATTGGTTTTAGTCTTTAGAGAACTCACAAGCTCCAGTTGTTTTCTCTTTGTGGTGATAAGCAGTAAATTCCACGTTCAATTTTCCGTCTAGAACGCGGATGTATTGGCTGACCATCATTCCTCGGCTGGGACTATCAACGGCAAGCTTCTTACCGCTTTTTCCCATAATGACATGCAACGCTGTGTGGTCTTCATTCCAGGATGAGGTGATTTCTCCTGAACCTGTAAATCCAGGCTCTCCTGGAACCGTCACGGAAGACTCCATGACGCCACCAATCGGCAGCATTATCTTTTTACCTTCGTGTCCGGTGACTTCAATGAGCTGACATCCCTTTTGTTCGATGGAAATAGTTTCTTCTTTGGTTTGATCCTTAACTTTACAGGTTCCCTTCCAAGTTCCAGAAAAATCGACACAGTCTCTAGTTTGTTCCTTTTTAGTGATCCGAATTTCAGGATTCAAATCGAATCTATCTAGAAATGAATCTGTTTTTGATGTAGCGACTGCGTGTGCAGCTACTACGCTGATAATTGATAACAGTACAAATGACTTCATCGGTATCTCCTTTCAAGAGAATTAGTTTTCTTTCCTGGATATAACTTTTGATTCTACGAATGCCGAACTTTTAAAAATGAGTTTCTTAACAAGTGTTTGCTTTGAGGCGCTTAAGCCCATCAAGAATTAAAAAAGTCCCGAAGAAATGGGAGGGAATGTATAATGGAGTCTAAGAAACTTATGTTACCCCTTCAAAAAGCTGAACTGGAAGTTTGTCTTTCTACTTCTTATGTTTACGAACCCTCTCGAAAAACCAAACAGGGGATTCTGGTCCTTCATGGTTTTTCTGATCATGCCCAGAGCGTGAAGAAGCGCCTTCTAGGATCTGATCCGATTTCTGACTTTCATGTCTTTGCCCCTAATGGGCTTTTTCCAAGTCCTACGAAAAGAGAAAACGAATTTAAAGAAGGGTATGCCTGGTACTTTCGAGATCCTGCTTCTGGGAAGCAAATGATTTCTCCTGAGTTTGCAGCTGATGCTCTTGTGAAACTCATTGGTCAGGTGGGGCTTGCGCATTTAGAGTGGACGGTTCTTGGATTTTCTCAAGGGGGATTCTTTGCTCCATTTCTAGTAAAAGCAGGTCTTTCTTGCCAAAAAATTATTGGGGTAGGCGCTGCTTACCGAGTGGAAGCTTACGAAGGGCTTTCTCATTTGCAAGTGTTTGGAGTTCACGGTGAGAAAGATACGATTGTCCCTTTTGATTACGCCCAATCTTCTTTCGAGCTTTTAAAACAAAGAGGATTTGGAAAAAGTTTTTATGCGATTCCGGAGCTGGGTCACACCCTGAATGAGGCGGGTCGAAAAATTATCCGGGAGATCTTAAATTCCAAATAAAAAGTCCCAGATTGAAAACGGAGAGGGCAACTAGGCCGTAAAGAGTCAGTTTCATGCCAAGCACCCGCGGCTTAAAGTGTTCTCCGCCCCCTAAAAAAGCATAGGCATGAAAAGCTCTTCCTAAGAAAATCAAAATCGCAAAGCCCATCACGACAAAAGTAGGGGCGTGATTCAATTCGCTCATCCCCAGCAAAATAAGACTTAAAGGAACATACTCAATAAAATTCCCATGGGCTCGGATGGCTCTTGCTAATTCATCAATTCCGCCATCTCCAAGCGAAATTTGATGCTTTCTTCTATTTTTGACGACTTGAAGGGCAAGCCAAACACACATAAGGCCCATGATTGAAGATAAAATTAGAGTGATTTGTGGCATGAAAGCTCCTCTGTAGAAAAGAGTTTATTCGTTTTGCATCGGAATCACCACTAATTCCAAAGAGAGTGAACTTGTTAAGGGGTAAGGCTATTTCAAAAACTGGGCATTCTGTTTTGTTTCTCAGTGACTGCTTGCCTCATGGTTTCTTTGATCTTAATTAAATCATCAATGGAAATGACTCGGCAGGAATAGCCATAAACTGAAATGGAAATAGCTCGTGATTTAATTTCTTGAAAATTTCCTGCAGGCTCGCTCGAGCTTAAAATATCTAGAACCCCTAAATTGGAATTTACCTGGTGTCGATTTCAGAAAGACAAACTAACGCCCGAAGTAAAAATTACAGCTTATTTTGTTACCAGGTCGGCCCACAATAGATTGTTCTAGTCGTTTATGCTAGTTGGTAGCCTGAAGCGGATCGTGAAAAATCGCAGTCTGATATCCAAAGACCGTCGTCGACAGGGTCCGGGGTGAAATAATAACGGATACTCGAGTGGGTAACGAAAACCAGAAGCACTCGAGCGAGCCGCCGCTTCGAACGAGTTGGATACGTTCCGATAGAAGCTCTGCGAAAGTTAAATGC
>JBJSXY010000384.1:0-3478 GCA_046086625.1 Pseudomonadota bacterium
CTCGAAGTGCGGGCCCATCATTTTGCGGTCTTCCCCAAGGTCCTACAAAAGCAGTTCCATCGACATTAAATTTTGGTTCCCCAGGGCCCCCACTCGGAGTTGGGGTCATTTGGTTCAAACGAGAAAACTCAACGTAATTCCAAAGTAAATCGAGGAAATAAGCTTTCTGATCCGGCAGGGAAGTTTGTGCGTAAGCATCCACAATCACATCCATGACCAGAGCGGCATCTCGAATCCAATGATACCAATAATCGGGATCTTGCCTTGAGGGTGAAGCCACCACGACCCCTTTGGCAGTTCCAGCGGGAGAAATATTCCGTAACAAATTTCTAAAAGCGATTTGTTCTTGTTGGGGAATCCATTTTTCTAAAGGCATGGCCCGAATAGTTTCGCTATTAGCCATAGCCCCTTGGGCTAGAGTGACACCCATCAGAACCATTTTTTTGAAAAATCGATTTTGAAGTTTCACTTTTTTTCCCCCAAAGAAAAAAAGTAACCTTAACAAAAAACTAACGAGATGCGAACAAAACTTCGAAAAAAATAAGGGGGTGATGCAATGAGTTAAGTCTTGAATTATCCTGGGAAACGGCACGTAAACAAAGAACCTTGGCCGGGGGAACTCTCCACCCAGACGGCCCCCTCGTGCCTTTGCATGATGTGTTTAACGATCGCCAAACCTAAACCCGTTCCGCCTTGCTCTCTAGAACGAGCTTTATCAATTCGATAAAAGCGTTCAAAAAGTCGTCCCAAGTGCTCCATGGGAATACCGGGACCGGAGTCTTGAACTTTTAAAAAGGTATCGCGTCCCCCTTTTCGGTCCAACTCCCACGACACGGTAATGTTTCCGCCTTCTGGAGTGTACTTACTCGCGTTATCAAGAAGATTAATCAGGACCTGTTCAACTCGGTTCGGATCCGCTTGGACTGAGAGCGCTTCGACTTTCAATTGAGCGGTTTGCTTTTTCTTTTCAAATCGAGGGGCCAATTGTTTCAAAATACGTTCGCTAATTTCTCGAGTCGATATCACTTCTTTGTGCAATAAGAGGCTCGACTCCAAAGCTGAGAGCTCCAAAAGATCCCCCATTAAGTTCATGAGCCTCTCAGAGTTTCGAGCGATAATATTTAAATACTCCCGCTCAGATTCACTTCCTACTTTTTTATCATGATCCAACAGAAGTGTTTCCGTATAGCCTTTAATAGCAGTGAGTGGCGTTCTTAACTCATGAGATACATTCGCTACGAAATCGATGCGCATTTGCTCAGCAGCTTTTAGCTCCGTAATATCGTGAAAAATACCTAGCGCACCATAAATAGATCCACCATGACGTCGAAGAGGGGATACAGATAATGAAAAATAACGCTTAGGTTGATTTTCAGTTTCCAGTGAAAAAGCTCGAGTCCCACCAGATTTTCCTTCAGTCAGAGCTCGTTTATAAGATTTTAATATTTCGGGATCTCGTAAGATCTCCCAGAGCTTTACGTTTCGGCGGACCTTTCCACCGCCAAAAATCATTTCGAATCGACTGTTATAAAAAATGGGAATTTCATCTTGATCCACAGCTAAAATAGCATCTGAAATCGACCCCATAATGGCATCCAGCTCTACTTGCTCTGTCGTTAAGCTTTGAACCGTAGACTCCAGGTTTTTACCTAAATCATCGATGCTCGACTCAAGATCTGACCACTCTCCAAAAGCTTCTTCTTCCAGATCTTCCTCAGTTAAGACTCGAGGATGTCGGGCAACTAAGTTCTGAGTTTTGACAAGGAGTCTTCCCAAAGGAAAAACGAGTTTACGCGCATACCAGAGTGCTACGAGAAAAAGGGTGAGTGTTAGTCCAATTAGAAACAAGCCGAGTGAAGTGTTATAAATTCGAATATCATCTTTTAAGGAGTGGAGTGGAAGAACAGCACGAAGAGAAAGATCTTTAGATGGAACAGCTACGACTACGCTGAATTCCTTCTCATCAGCTTCAACTGTTGACTGAGGAACCGTTTCACAAATTATTTTCCCCTCTCTATCAAGGACAGCTAATTGAAACTGAATTTCCGACCCAAACTCTTGACACCAACCGGGTGCGATTGTCTGGGGGAGAGTTTTAGATAAAACGCGAAGACTATCTTCTAAGTGAACTTCGAGTTGTCGAATCAATACCTTTTTAAAAAAGTACCGCCCCGCAAGTCCCGATACTCCAGTCGCAACAAGCACTAATAAAGCCTGGACTAAAACGACTCGATAGAAGGTTCTCCAGGGAAATTGTTTTGATAATAAGCGCACAAATCACATCTTAAAGATTATCAGCAACTCGGTAGCCAACCCCACGAATGGTTTCTACTAAGTTAGCACAATTGCCTAACTTTTTTCTCAAGCCAAAAATATGGGTATCGATAGCTCTATCGATAACGGTCACTCCTTCGCCTTGTACCAGGTCGATGAGCCTTTCACGAGTTAAAACTCGTCCCCGGTTTTTCATCATCGCATGTAGCAATTTAAATTCAGAAGGGGTTAATTCAATCACTTCTTCCTGACATCGCACTTCATGCCTTTCGCTATCCAGAACTAATCGTCCTATTTGGACCCGATTTTCACTTTGGGATTGTTCGACTCGCCCAGCTCGTCTTAAGAGGGCTCGCACGCGGGCCAAAAAAACAGGAAGATCAAATGGCTTCGTAATGTAATCATCAGCGCCCATCTCAAGTCCCAAAACAATGTCTGAGGTTTGAGCACGAGCCGTTACGAGAAGAATGGGAACCGTCTGAAGGGAATGAGTTGATTGCCGCACTTTCTTACAAATATCTAACCCTGAAACCCCCGGAAGCATCCAGTCTAAAATTAAGAGGTCAAAAGTTTTTTTCTCAAGTTCCAGAAACGCTTGCTCCCCATTTTCAACGATATCCGTTTCAATCCCCTCTCGTTTGAGGTGAATAGCCATTAAGTCAGCTATGTCTCGTTCATCTTCAACGATCAAAACTCTATTTTTCATGGATCCCTCCTTTTTTTCTCGAGGGGCTGTGCCGAATATCTTTTCCTGATACAGTGAAAATGACATCTTCAGCAATATTGGTGGCATGATCTCCAATTCGCTCCAGATTTCGTGCGATCAAAATAACATTTAGACCTTGCTCCACTTCGTTAGTTTCCTGTTTCATTGCTTCCAGAGCATTTTTGAATACCTTATCTTTTAGGTGATCGACTTCATCATCTGCGTCCAAGACCATTTTAGCCAAAGTGGAATCTGAATTAATAAAAGCATCAATCGCTTGTTTCACAAGCTCCCGGACAATTTCAGACATGCGAATTAAGTCATTCAAATCAGAATACGGAGCGTGTTTTAGATAGTACTCCGTATTATTAGCAATATTGACAGCTTGATCTGCCATACGCTCTAGATCGGTATTAATTTTGACAACGGATAAGAGAAATCTCAAATCAGAAGCTAAAGGCTGCTGAGTAGCAAGCAGCTTCAAACACTCAGCATCGA
>JBJSXY010000385.1:0-2699 GCA_046086625.1 Pseudomonadota bacterium
CCCCAAAAAATAAATGCCAGCAAACTCTGCACTTTTTGCTCAATCATTAACCGAGTGGACCCAAGGGACTTGGTTTTCCGCTGTTCCTATTTGGGTATGGGCTTTGGTTTCGGCCCTTTTGATTATTTACATGCTGGCTCTCCCATTTGGCGGGCTTGCAACTTACGTTGAGCGCAAAATAGCTGCCGATATTCAAGACCGAATTGGCCCCAATCGAGTTGGACCTTTGGGCCTTTTTCAGTTTGCAGCGGATGCTATAAAAATGATCTCCAAAGAAGATTATGTTCCACCTGGAGGCGATCGGTTTCTCTTTAACATTGCTCCAGTTTTAGTAGTAGTGGGGTCTTGTGCTGGCTTTGTTGCACTTCCTTTAGGACAATACTTAGTCGCAGGCGATATCAATATTGGAGTTTTTTACGTGATGGCCATCACGACCATCATTGCTCCCGGTATTTTGTTAGGGTCTTGGGCTTCGGAAAACAAGTGGTCACTTCTGGGGGGTTTAAGATCCGCAGCTCAAATTGTCAGTTATGAAATTCCCGTAGCGCTTTCCATTGTGCCCATCATTTTAATTAGTGGAAGTCTTCAAATGGGGGAAATTGTAAAGCAACAAGGTTGGCAGAGTGGGCATTTTTGGAACGTGTTTCACAATCCCTTCACGCTGATTGCTTTCTTTATTTTGTTTGTGGGCGGTTTGGCTGAAACGAATCGTATACCTTTTGATCTTCCTGAAGCCGAATCCGAGTTGGTTTCTGGTTTCAACACTGAATTCTCTGGAATGCGGTTTGGGCTTTATGCATTAGGTGAGTTCGTAGATGTGTTTGTGATGTGTGCTTTGGTTACAACCCTATTCTTGGGTGGCTGGCAGTTGCCTTTTGTGGAACTAGATAAGTTTTTAATTACTTTGCCCTCAGTCCTCATTGCTTTAATTCATGTTGGCTTTTTCTTGGGAAAAACATTCCTTCTCGTTTTTGTTGTGATGTGGCTGCGATGGACCCTACCTCGTTTAAGGGTAGATCAACTGATGGGCCTTTGCTGGAAGGGCATGGTTCCCATCGCTTTATTTAATATTTTAGGAACAGCTATTTGGATGTGGGCTTTTAAAGGTCACTCGATGCTCCAAGTAGTATCAGGGCTTTTCTCAAGTGGAGGCGGCTCTCATTAGAGCGGAAGTGATGTTATGACGAATGGAATGAAACTCATACTGTTGGTAGCTGAACTTCTTACGGTGGGTTCTGCGATTGTGGTGGCTATCAATCCCAACATTCTTTATTCCGCAGTTTTTCTATTGTTTTCCTTTTTAGGCGTTGCAGTGATGTATCTCTTTGCGGGAGCTGATTTTCTGGCCGGGGTTCAAGTGGTGGTTTATGTGGGCGGAGTAACGATCCTCATTCTCTTTGCCATCATGTTGACCCAGTGGCTCTATCGCTTAAAGCTCAAAGATATTGCAAGTAAATTTGTAATTCCGGGCGTAGTGCTGGCTCTTGGATTGGTCCCGTTTCTTCATCGGGGTTTAACCGAGCTTGGAAAAATGGTGCAAGCTGCCCCGCCGGAAAAAATGGCTGAGTTTGCCGCTTCCCCTAAAACCGCAGTTATTGGGAAGGCGTTATTGACTACTTACTTACTCCCTTTTGAAGCGATTACGATTTTATTACTGGGCGCACTAGTAGGCGCTGTTTGGTTAGCGAGACCCAAAGTATGAACTACCTTGATTTTTCAAACAGCATTGAAGGTTACCTGTTAGTAAGCTCCATTCTTCTGGTCTTGGGAATTTTTTCAGTACTCACTCGAAAAAACGCTATCGGGATTCTCTTGGGTGTAGAACTTATTTTAAATGCGGCAGGAATCAACTTCGTTGCGTTCAGCAAATTTCACTCAGCTGCCATCGATGGCCAGATGGTTACTTTATTCATCATTTTAATAGCGGCTGCAGAAGCTGCAGTGGCTTTAGCTATTATTTTAAGATTTTATCGTTTGAAACAGACCATTGATGCTGATGAAGCATCGCTGCTTCGAAATTAGAGGAGATTATGGCTCAGTCTTGTCTTTGGATAGTCGCTTTACCGCTCACAGCGTTTGTGATTCAAGCGCTCGTGGGAAAGAAGCTTCCTCGCCACGGGGATTGGGTTTCAGTGTTGGCCATTTTAGGCTCTTTTGCTTTAGCAACCCCCATTTTCTTAAAACTTTTGGCTACTGGCCATGTGAATGATTCGCTTCAGTACAACTGGATGGTCATGCCTGGGGTTAATAAGGCGATCACTATTACAGTTGGAGTGTTGGTTAATAATCTCACTGCCATCATGCTCTTCATGGTGACTCTGTGTGCTTCTCTCATTCATATTTTTTCAACGGGCTACATGCATGGAGAAAGCCGGTATCACTTATTCTTCGCCTATATTTCGTTGTTCTCCGCTGGAATGTTGGGCCTCGTAATTTCCGATAACTTACTAACGCTTTTTATGTGTTGGGAAGTGATGGGGCTTTGTTCCTACCTTCTGATTGGATTTTATTACCAAAAACTTTCTGCAAATCACGCAAGTCTTAAAGCATTTATGACCACTCGAGTGGGAGACTGTCTCTTCTTTTTAGGGATTTGCGGTCTTTATTATGTGTTTGGAACAAGTAACCTCACTCAGATTTATGAAGGGATTAAAGCAGGGGTGGGAAGCAACCTAACTCTTCTTGGAATTCCCGCGCTT
>JBJSXY010000386.1:0-2578 GCA_046086625.1 Pseudomonadota bacterium
ATGTCCGCTTCTTTCCAGAAACAGCTAATTCGGTTGCCCAAGCAAGCGCTTTTTCCAAAAGATATTCTTGAGGGGCTACTTTATCGACTAAACCCATTTTCTTAGCTCGAACCGCATCCACTGTTTTCCCTGTTAAAATTAAGTCGAGAGACTTCTCAAGCCCAATGAGCCGAGGCATGCGCTGAGTTCCCCCCCATCCCGGAATCAGTCCTAGCAAGACTTCGGGAAGCCCGATTTTGGTTTGAGGAGAATCGCTCGCGATTCGATAATCACACCCTAAAGCCAGTTCCGTTCCTCCGCCCATCGAAGCGCCATGAATGGCCGCGATGGATGGAATTTTCATCCTCTCAAGATAGGTAAAAACGGACTGCAATTTCATCAAAGACTCAGCAGAAGCCGCACCCGAAGCTAAAGTACGAATTTCACCGATATCAGCTCCGGCGATGAAAATACTCGGCTTCTTACTGGTTACCACCAGAGCCTTCAAGGATTTATCATTTTCAATTTCGCACAGAAGTTCGTAGAAGCGAACCATGTTGGCACTGGAAAGTTTATTGGCTTTCTCTTCATGTTGATCAAACCAAATAATTGCAACCGGTCCTCGTTTTTCCAAAATCAACGATTTTTCGGCGATACTTGCTGCTTCAGGCTTAATTTGCATCTCGCGTGATAATTCCATAGCTCCCTCAGTTCCTCTCCAACACGAAAGCAGCTCCTTGACCGCCCCCGATACATAATGTGGCTAATCCTCGTTTCACACTTCTTCTTTTCATTTCGAGTAACAAGGTAAGAACCAACCTTGCGCCCGTAGCTCCTACAGGATGTCCCAACGCAATGGCTCCCCCATTCACATTGAGTTTGTCATCCGACAAAGTGCCTAAAGCTTTAGTGCGGCCTAATTTTTCCTGACAGTACTTATCTGAAGCAAAAGCCATTTGATTGGCGAGCACTTGGGCAGCAAACGCTTCATTGAGTTCCACAAGATCCATTTGTGAAAGTTCCATTTTTAAAGCATCCAAAAGATGGGAACTTGAATAAATAGGACCCATCCCCATTCGTTTGGGCTCACAACCCGAGAAAGAAAATCCTGTAATGGTACCCAAGATCTCTCGGCCTTCAGCTTTTGCTTTGGCTTCATTCATAAGAATAAGCGCCACTGCTCCATCTGTTATCGGGCAGGAATTCCCAGGAGTAATCGTTCCATTTTCTTTATCAAAAAAAGGCCGCAATTTTTTTAGTGCTTCTATTGTTTGATTTTCTCGCGGCCCCACATCTTTGTCTAAATGCTTGCGATAGTCTGGCTCAATCGCAATGGGAGTAATTTCGTTTTGAAACTTTCCCTCTTTTTGAGCAGCAACTGTTCTTAAATGACTTCTAAGAGCGTATTCGTCTTGAGTTTGTCTCGATATTTTAAAATCTCGAGCTAAGATTTCAGCGGTTTGACCCATGTTTAGACCTGAAACGGGGTCCGTTAGGCCTTCCATGATTGCAACCACGGGTTTTAACCAATGCGGACGAAACTCAGCTAGTTTGCGAATTTTTTCTGTTGGCGATTTAGCAAAATTCAAAGCGGCAAAGAGATCGGTCATTTCAGGTCCAAAAATGAGTGGCATGTTGCTCATACTTTCAGTTCCACCGACGGCCATCACTTCGCCAAGGCCTGCTCCGATTTTCAAGCATCCCTGGGCAATAGCTTCCATAGCGGAAGCACAATTTCGATGAACTGTATAAGCAGGGGTTTCTTCACTTAAACCTGAGCGAAGAGAAATCACTCGAGAAATATTTGCTGCATCAGCGGGAGTGCCCGCATTTCCAAAAACCACTTCATCAATCTCTTTGCCATCCATTTCCACTTGGGCCAAAGCTTCCGTCAGTGCGGTTACTCCAAGGTGCACTGCAGTACAGTTTTTTAAATCAGTCCCCGCTTTTGCAAATGGGGTTCTTACTCCTCCAACAATTGCAACTCGATGCTGTTGATCACTTGCGACCCAAGCTTTCATTTGATGCCTCTCTTGTTCCAAATTAGCTGTGCTTGCTCAAAATTGTATCGATATCATAGGCATTTAACGTCTCTAACTCAACTGCTCTCTCGATAATCTTCATTTTGATCTCATTCATTTTGACACAGTCAGTAGGGGTTTTGTCTCTTCCAATAATTTTCAGAGAATGTGATAATTGTTCCAGACAGGGTTTTCACAAAGTTTAAATTAATTTTTTGGGGGCAAAAAAGTATGTGGCATTGCTACTACTGTCGGTCACCGCTAACGATTGAGGTATGAGGCCTTGCCTCACAGCGATATTGTCCTGCCTCGTGGTTTGGCAAGTGGCAGCGCAGTCGGTCGAGCTGCCCACTGGTCCTGAGGTAATGCAGGAGGTGCAACGTCGTCATCAGCTGGGTGCCAGTATTTATGAAGAGCTGACCTTGATCCTGACCGATCGCCTTGGCAATCGTGATACCCGCAATCTGCGCCGCTATTACCACATGGATCGCGACGGCAATACCCGTTTCCTGGTGCTGTTCGATACGCCGGAAGAGGTACGGGGTGTGGCGTTACTGGTCCGGCGCGATGCGGCTGGC
>JBJSXY010000387.1:0-7117 GCA_046086625.1 Pseudomonadota bacterium
TTTCCAGGCCATTCAAACTGACTCAGACAAGACAAATCGATTTTCGTTATATCTCTCCCCATTCTTTCCAAAAAACCTTGAGCGAGCAAAGCAATATCATCGGCTCGATCTCTTAAAGGGGGAATGGAAACTGGAAGCACCGAGAGCCGTTCGAGTAAATCATGCCGAAAGCGTCCCTCTCGGACGAGATCTTCCAAATTTTTATTAGTAGCTGCAATGATTCGGACGTCTACTTTTTCTACTCGAGAAGAGCCCACAGACCGAATTTCCTGAGACTCAAGAAGCCGCAAAAGTTTTACTTGAAGAGCTAGGTCTAACTCACCGATTTCATCTAAGAATAAAGAGCCTCCGTGGGCAGTTCTTACAAGCCCCCGATGGGTTTGAACAGCGCCCGAAAAAGCTCCCCGCTCAAAACCAAAGAGTTCACTTTCAAAAAGTCCTGGGGGAAGCGCCCCGCAGTTGACTGGGATGAAAGGGCCTTTCTGGCGAAGTGATTGATCATGCACTCGGTGAGCGAGGAGTTCTTTTCCCACTCCTGTTTCACCTGTTAATAAAACGGGCCAAGGGGATTTCGCAAACTTATCGAGATCTTCCAAAGTTTTTTTAAACACACGTGACTGACCCATAATTAGTTCTGAATTCATAGGACCTCCTTTAAGGTGAGACTCCTAGAATGCAAACCATGCCAAGAGTTTGAATAAGAGTCTTTCGGCGTAAAATGGGATGGCCGAAGAGCCAGTTTCGAAACAACTTTCTCACTCTTGAGACTGATGCTAGGCTGATTCTCGCGTGAATCTTAAAGCTCTCAAAGTATTAGCTGGGTTAGGGGCCGTTTCTTTGTTTATTATGGCTCAAGACTTTATCCGGTTTGCTTTTGCTTGCCGTGATTATGGCCTTCGTGCCCAAGCAGGAATAAGCCAACTCAAAGATCTTTCGTCAAAGAATCAGGAAGCCCTAGTTGTGATTACTGGGGATCGCAATCGAATCCCCAAAGCGTTGGAGCTTCTTCAAGCACGACCTCAATCCTGGCTTTTAATTTCTGGTCTTTCAAAAAAGACGTCTCTAGCTGAAGTGGCTGCGCTGTCTCTTGAATCCTTGAAAAATGACTTAGCACTTTGGGAGCGAATTGTTGTAGATTCAAACGCGACTTCAACAGTAGAAAATGCAGAGGAAACAGAAAAAATACTTCGGGCTAAAAATGTGGATCACATGATACTTATTACTTCCGATTACCATATGCTTCGCGCTCTAGCGGTTTTTAAAAAATGGGTGTCAGCTCAAGTGACTCCGTATGCTGTTTCGTCAGAAGTGTTTCCCTTTAAATTTTTAACCGAGTATTGGAAGTGGGTCGCTTTCCGATTAAATATTTATTAGGCAAGTAACCAGTGGGTATAATTTTTACTCACTGTTTTGTTTTTATTTAAAAATTCTTCGGCTTTTTCTAAGTTCACTTGGTTTTTCTGGGATGCAGTGAGGGTTTCAAGAAAAGCTAAAGTAAGTTCCTGGGGGTTATGAACGACTCTGAGAACCCCCCGTTCTGCTAATTGAATAGCTTCCCGGGAATTTTGAATGAAAGGACCTGTGATAAGAGCGCAGCGGTACACCAAAGGTTCTAAAATATTATGCACTCGTTTTTTAAAACTCCCCCCTACAAATACACTGGTAGCGACTGAGTAGAGTTCCGCTAAGAGCCCTACTTGATCCACTAGAAGGTGCGAGTGATCATCGGGACTCTCAAGCCAATGGCTCCACTGGCGAAAGGGAAAGCCGTTTTCTTTGAGGGTTCTCTTCCACGTTTGTACTCGCTTGGTAGAAGGCTCATGAGGGACCAGAATCCACCTTGCTTTTGGATAACTCTCAAGCACTTGTTTCATGGAAGGTAAGAGCCTTTCGAAGTCTTCATTCCAAAGACTTGCTCCAACCAGGACAGCTTGATTTTCAAAGAAAGGTTTCCAAGGAGCTGCTTTTGAAAAGGTGTTTTTTCTAAAGATAACTCGTTCAATGCGAGGATCTCCTTCAACAGAAATACGCAAATCGGGATCCAGCGTTCTTAAGTGCGTTTGGCTTTCTTCATCAAGAGTAATCACGTGAGTGAGCAGTTTCAGACAGAATCGATAAAGGAATTGCCTTTTTTCAATGGCATGAGGAAAAAAAGCTCCCAAAAGGAACGTGGGGATATTATGTTGGTTACACTGATAAAGAATTTCGGGCCATAACTCTCGGTGAATTGAAGCATAGCAAGAGGGTTTTAGAGTGGACAAAAAATGGTTCACACTTTTCCAAGAATCAAACGGACTAAAATCCGCAAAGTCCCAAGGGCATGAAAGGCTCGCTTTTTGTCGTCTTTTCTTTTCAAAATCAATGGCTTTCTCAGCCGATGGAGAAAAGTAAGTGATAGCTATCTTAATGTTAGGATCTGTTTTTTTTAAGGAATCTAAAAGAGGGAGTGCGGTTTCGAATTCCCCTGCGGAAGAAAAGTGAATCCAAATGCGTCTCTCCTCAGGGGTCCAAGTGGAAACAGTTTTGGAGAGTCGATTGCAAAGCCCCCGTCGCCCAAGAAGTCCCGCTCTTAATTTGGATGAAAAGGGAGACAGAAACCAACAAATAAGTAAAACGAATGCGGAAAAACTTCGGTAAAGCCAAATCATTTTTGGGACTCTTTGGAAAGTGAGTTTAAAAGCTGGTGAGTTTTATCTGCAACCAGGGAGGGAGTGGTGAGTTCTAGACACCAGCGTTTGCTTCGAATGCAAGGGGCTTGGCCATTTTTAGAGCAAGGCCGGCACCATAAATCGTGTTCTACAATAATGGTTTGGGGGTGAAAGGGAAGGCAGCCCATATCTGTATTTGTCGGACCAAAAATTAAAACACTGGGGATGTTCATGGCATCTGCTACGTGCATAAGCCCTGTGTCATTTGCGATGCAACACTTAACCGATTTAAAAGTATGAAAAACTTCAGTGAGACTTAACTTTCCTTGCAAGTTTCGCACTCTATCTTCCGGAAGGCCTCGAACTAAATCCGCACAGAAACTATCTTCAGGCCCTCCAAAAACAAGAAACTTTTCCTTCGTTGTTTTAAGAAGAATTTCAAGCGTGCTTCTAAAGTGATGATGAGACCATCGTTTGCCAGGCCACTGAGCTGAGGGAATGACGCCTATCCATTTTGAGTTTTCTTCGCTTGAAGGCTCTGGCACAAACAATTCCGGTCCGAGGCCATCGTAGGACACTCCAATGGCTTCTAGGGGCTCTACATAACGTTCCAGCATCCTTTTTGAGCCCCGAATCAAGCTTTTCCATTTGAACGTCATAGCAAGCGCTCGTTTTAAGTAAGGCTTCTTGAAGTAGATTTTGGTTTCAGCAAAAAGCCACGGCATCAAAAGAATGCTTCTTAAACTGCGGTGGGCGTCGTAAATCACGTCGTAGTGTTGGCGATTAATATCCCTTTTTAATTGCCACAAAGCTTTCCAGCCCTGACGGCGATCAACCGTTAATTTTCTATCCAGATGGGGGTTTTGTTCAATCAACTGATAGAAGTCACTGCGAACGACCATATCGATTTGTGCCAGAGGAAACTGCTTTCGAAGACAGCGAATCATCGCAGTGGCCATGATGATATCGCCCAAACTGCTAAAACGCAGAATGAGAATTTTTCTTACATCTGTGCGGGGCACGAAATTCCTAAAAGACGAAGGCCATTTTCAAGGACCAAGTGCGTTGCCTTTACTAACTGCAGTCTTAACTGCCGGGCTTGATCCTCAGTGGCTTGCAAAACAGGGTGTTTGTAATAAAAGCGATTAAATGCTTTGGCTAAATCAATCAAATAATGAGTGAGATGATAGGGTTCATTATCCTGGGCAATCGAATGAAGCATGGATCGGTATTTCGATAACGTCAGGATTAAAGCTTCTTCTTCTGAAGAAAAAGGGTAGCCCGATACATTGGGTAATTCTTGGGTGAGCGCTCCTTTTTCTTGAGCTTTATCCATCAAAGATCGGCACCTGACTGCAGAATACTGAACATAAGGGCCCGTTTCTCCTTCAAAAGATAAAATCGACTTCCAATCAAATTCCATATCGCGAGTGCGGTGAGTAGAAAGCTCGCCGAAAATAATCGCTCCCACTCCCACCATTTCAGCTACTTCTTCTTTGTGTTTCAAGTCTGGATTTTTTTGCATGCACTCTGCAAGTGCCAAATCTCTTGCTTCATCAAGAAGCTTATCCAATAAGATCACTCGTCCTTCTCGAGTCGACATTTTTTCCGACCCAAAAAGAACCGTACCAAACGATAAATGCTCGCAACGAGAAGCCCAGTCGCAATTCATTAAACCTAAAATTCCAAAGAGCTGCTGAAAGTGCAGACGCTGTTGCTCGGAAACAATGTAAAAGTGTTTTTCAAAATGAAAGCGTTGAAAGCGGTCGAGTGCCCCGGCAATGTCTCGAGTTAAGTAAAGAGTAGTGCCGTCTTTTTTCTGAATAAGAGCAGGGGTAGAGATGCCAGGAATTTCTACAATCCATGCGCCTTCACTGATTCGTGCAGGGGTTTTTTGTTTCACTTGGTCTAGAACTGAATCAATGTGCGAAATATACGTGCTTTCTCCTTCGGTGATATCGAATTCAACATTCATTCGCTTTAGAGTTTGATTCATTGCAATCGTTGAAATTTCTCTGATCTTTTTCCATAAATCGATGGATTCAGGATCTGCTTTTTCCATTTTTTGCAGGCATTGCGAAGCGTGCTCCAGAAGTTCTGGGTTAGTGTCGAGTTCTTTGTGAAATCGAACATAAATTTGAAGCAAATGATCCATGGAAGCTTGAAGATTAGCAGGATCGAGAAGAGCTTTATTCCCCCACAATTCAAACGCCGCAACTAAACGTGCAAATTGAGTCCCCCAATCGCCAATGAAATTAATCCGCGTTACATTAAAACCTAAATGCCGATAGACATTGGCGAGAATATTTCCAATGAGAGTTGAGCGAATGTGTTGAAAGCCAAGACGTTTTGCAATGTTTGGAGAGCAGTATTCAAAAACGACGCGCTTTCCTTGGCCAGAGTTGTCCGACCCATAGTTTTGTTTCTGGGAAAAAATAGTCTGAAGGGTTTCTTGGTAAAGTAGGGCAGGACTCAATTTAAAGTTAAGATAGGGCCCCGCAGCTGTGGCTTTAACGCCATCAGGATAGGTTTTTTGGCAAAGTTCCTGGGAGAGTTTTCCGGCAGGTTTTCCCATAAGCTTGCCCACTCGAAAGCAAGGAAACGCTAAATGGCCCATTTCTTGTTGAGGGGGAGAAGTGAAGTCGGCCTGAATCGTTGAGAGGGTGATTTCCGGGTGGTTTAGAAGCCTCACGAGTTCCTGGGAGAGCCGAGATTTCCATTCTAAAAAGGGCATGAAAAGTTTTCCTTGAAAGCTCTCTTATCTATCTGAAACTCTTGCAGTAAGCAAGTACTTGCCAAGGCGGGCTTCCCAACGGAAAATAAGACGAAAAGGAAGAAACATGGCACTTACTCAACTCATTTCAGTCGGGATAATGGTTTTTTTGATGGGGCCTGTGGCAAGAAGTTGGGGATCCCCCACGCGAGCGGGCGAGCCTACGTATCTTTTGCCTCTGAATTGCTCTGAGCTTTTACCTGATAACTCAACTTTTGTGAGTTATTTTGATTCAGTGGGAAGAGGTCAAGTAACGGCAGACAAAAAGCTTTCCCAAAAGGTTTTCCGAGTTCTAGCTTTAAGAGATAGGCTCAATGAATCGCCCCAGCTTTTTGAAGGCGCTAATCCTGTTGATGTTGTGATTCGAAGAACGCTCTGTTACTACCGCCAACAAAAAGATGCGCTTCAGCCCGTTCCCTACTACGACCCTAAGTTTCTTTCTTTTTTGAAAGAGAACATCGCCGATTTAGAAAAGAAAGTAGAAGCAGTTATTTTAGAGTGCCAGTACAAGCTTATCAGTAAAGAGCTCTTAGAAAGTCGAGCCAAGAAAAATCAAGCTCTTGTGGATTCAGAGAAAAAACAAGCTGAGAAAACTGCTGGCCAAGTATTCGACAGGCTAAACCAACAAGCGGCCAGGAAAGCCAGAAATCCCTAATGCGTAAAACCTCTTGGGAAAGCACTATAAAAGCGATTTGTTTGGGGGCAGGCCGAATCCTGCTCGATTATTTCCATAAGCCGCATACGATAGAAATAAAGCCAGGGGCGGGCATTGTCACCGAAGCCGACAAAGCCGCGGAGAGCTATGTTTTAAAGCAGATTTTAAGAAAATTCCCAAAAAGTTCGATAATTACAGAAGAAGCAGGCGAATACCCAGGCGGGAGAGATTTGATTTGGGTCATTGATCCACTCGATGGCACGAGTAACTACGCCCACGGTTTTCCGTGGTTTTGTGTTTCGATTGGACTTTACGAAGGAGATAAAGCGCTTGCAGGCGGTATTTACCACCCCGTAATGAAAGAATTTTTCTTTGCGGAACGGGGGCGGGGCAGCTTTTTGAATGGTAAAAAACTTCAGGTGTCTCAATGTACTCGGTTTTCTGAATCTTTATTGGGAACTGGATTTTACTATTCGAAGAAAAAGCAGCTTGCCGAAGAAATGAAAATTTTTCATCGGCTGAATGAAAAAGTGCTCGCGGTGAGACGGCCCGGCAGTGCTGCTCTTGATTTGGCTTGTGTGGCGGCTGGAAGATTTGATGGATTTTGGGAACGCGGCTTATCGAGTTGGGATGTGGCTGCGGGAATTCTTTTAGTGGAAGAAGCTGGGGGCAAAGTGACCGATTACTCAGGACGAAAAACTAATTTGTTTGGTTCTGAAATCGTAGCTTCCAATCGCCGAATTCATAAGGATTTGGTCAAAGCGATTCAAGGATAAAAAGCATGGCGGAGTCTAAACAGTCTCAATGGGTTATCCTCATCAATAAAAGTCCGCGGGGCCCTTTTGTAGAGACTGAAATCAAAGAATTACTTCAAAAAGGAACTCTGAGACACAATGATTTGGCATTTTTAGTGCCGGAAACTCCTGGACAGGAAAAAGCGCAATGGAAGTTTCTGTGGCAATTTGTGGAATTTGACAGTCGAGCTCAGGAAAAAAACAATCCCCCTCCAGCTGCAGTTTTAGAAAAAAGAACTCCTAAAAC
>JBJSXY010000388.1:0-13956 GCA_046086625.1 Pseudomonadota bacterium
AACGAAAGGCAGCTGCTTGAGGAAATCTAATACCGAACCGATACCGACAAAGTCGCTTGGGAATTTACCCGTCAAAATCCCCTGGGAATAACAAAAAAAACGCATTATAAGCCACAGTAACATCCCATCGTTATATCGGATGCTTGGTACTTTCTGATATCGGATGTTGAGTAACAATATTTTCCGCTCGAGACTGCACCACTCACTGGCCCCTGAGCAACACAGCTCGTATTGGGAAAGCATCCATAAGTAAAAGCAATAGTTCCAACGGCTGAAGCAGGAATGATTTTTCCAGAAGCACACATGGCTCCTTCGGGACTGGCTTTTGACTCAAGCCCTTCTTGCTTACAAACCGCCGAGCAGACCCCTCCTTGAGTTCTAACCCATCCAGAAGTGATATTTTCTATTTTAATTGAAAGTGAGGAACTGCTCTGTCCTTCAGGGTTAGTCACGATGACAGGGTAATCTCCAGCCGTTAGAGAATTCGGTAAAACACAAAAAATCTGCTCAGAACTGTCAACCACCAGGGGGCTACAGTTGGAACCATTAATTTTCACGGTAGCTCCCGACACGAATCCAGTTCCATTTAACGTTATTATTTTTCCCGCGCTTACGCTTGCAACGCTGGTTCGATTGGGCGAAATTGAATTCAACTTAGGAGCCCCTCGATACCTGTAGTAAGAAGAAAGGTAAGTACTTCTGCCATCCGGATTTACCACCTTCACGAAATAAGTTCCCGCCCGATGAGATGGAAGAGTGCATGTTATTTTTTCAGTGGGCACTTGCACGGTGAGGCCTTGTGCAGCGAAGGCTTGCTCAGCGAGGGCGAGGTCTGTTTCACCAAGTGGTTTGTCTACGAGCGCATTAGAACAGCTGCGATTTCCTATTGCCACTTTGACCCCAGTTTGAAAGCCACTACCAAATATCGTAAGTGTTGTGCCTCCAGCTAAGGGCCCCGCTATTTTACTTAATAATAGGGGGTTGAGATCCGGAGTGATTCCATTATTAGTGGGACTTCCTCCCAGAGCTCTTGCCAAATTAAGTCTTCCGCCGGACCGTGTTTTAGTTTGAAGAAGACTTGAAGTGTCGACCGTGTTGATAAGGGCCGATTTGATAGCGGAATAAGTGAGGGTTGAATCTTTCGCTTTTAATAGAGCAGCTGCTCCCGCAACATGAGGGGCAGCCATAGATGTTCCCGATAGATAACTATAAGTTCCGTTGAGGTAAGTCGATAAAATATTCTCTCCCGGAGCGACTAAATGAACCTTGTTAACCCCATAGTTAGAGAAGAAAGCCAGAGTATCCGTGTTGTTGCTCGCGCCCACTGTTACTAAATTATCTACATCGTAATTGGCTGGATAAACCGGGGAAGTGTCGTTATTACTACCTTCATTTCCCGCTGCAGCTACAAAGAGAACTCCTGCTGCTTTTGCAGCTTCAATAGAATCTTTCATCGATTGATCGAAGTCACCTCCAGCGTAACTATTATTTGTAATATGAAAATGCATGGCCGTTGCATATTCCACTGCCTTTTTAATATTGCTGTTTGATCCCATCCCTGTTGAATCCATCGTACGAAGCGGGACGATGCTTACTTGCCAGTTAATGCCAGTGACTCCACGACTATTATTACCACGTGCACCTATAATCCCTGCTACGTGCGTACCGTGTCCGTTGGTATCCATGGGGTCGTTGTCATTATCGACGAAGTCCCAGCCCCTGAAATCATCGATATAGCCATTCCCATCGTCATCGATCCCGTTAGAGCTCTTGTCCGCTCCTGCTGAGTCAGTTCCCGTTTCTCCGGGGTTTAACCAAATGTTATTTACAAGATCTGGGTGGTTGTAATCCACGCCGCTATCGATAACGGCGACGGTCACATTTCGCGAACCTGTAGTGATTTCCCAGGCCTCGGGAGCATCAATATCAGCATCGATAAAACCGGAACTTTTGTTTGCTACTTGCCCCGTATTGTTAAGGCCGTATTGTTTCTCAAAAAAAGTATCGTCAGGTGCTTCAGCTAAAATGGCCACTTGATAGTCCGGATAGGCATATTCCACGCCTGCGAGCTCTCTTAAAGCGGCGATGTGAGCTAAGATGTCTTTTTCGTCGGAACTATTTGGAATGGGAATTAGCTTGGCTCCACTTGATTTAAATTGATAAAGGGACTGAGGCAAAACTGAAAGGGCCTTTCGAACGGTTGTTTCAGCTTTAGGATCCCTAAATTTAACCACAATGTGAGAATGGATCACTCCATGAGTGCCAAGACTTATTCCAGAAGCGGCCGTGAAATGCTCCAAGTCACTGTCATCTTCAGAAAAACTTTTTATCAGTAAGCCATAGTCTTCGATTCTCTGATTGAGTTGATGAGAATCCATCCTTACACCGGTTTGGAATAGTCCTAGCTGGTTGGAAGTTTCTGATCCAGAAGACAGAGCTTTGGGTTTTAGTCCGCAGCCCCCGGAAAAAAATAAGCACGTGATAAGGATTGAAATGAACCCACTCTGATTTTTTTTCACAGACGTACCTCGTCAAAAATGACCTTAGGTAATCATAGAAATGTGGGTTAAATATGAAGACACTTCAAAACCCTGTCTTCCTTCTTTACACTTGCACAGTCTAAAACGAAGACACCTTCAAACCCTAAACCCTTGAGTTAGTGAATAAAAACCAAAATCGATTTCAAAAGCGTGGGCCCCCTGTCTAGGGATTCCGGATTTTTACAGTTTAGAAAAATAAACCGCACTCAAAGAATACATAGTTCCTGAGCGTGACTCTCCGTGGGTGACTTTTTTGGCAACTGTTTTGCACATTCATTGCGTGCAGTAAAAGTATTCTCGGGGTTATGGAGAAAATCATGAAGGGTAAGATTCGAGACACAGTTAATAAATGGTGGGTTTTAGTTCTGGTAGCCACTTTGGCGTTATCACTAACCAGCTGTGGGAAAAAGAGTTCCAGCTGGCTCACGAGCGGCAACGGCTCTGAGTGTGATGGTGAATTGGGTTATTTTGGAGTCTCAGTAGTTCCAGTTGGCCGGGGTACCTTTGAAGTTCGCTTAGTGGTTTTTGAATCAGATCCCAATTATCCGGTTACCATTGCTATTGCAGACAGCAACTCTCAAGCACACAAAGTTTTAGCATCCGACTTAACCTTACAGCCAGATACTGAATATGTTCTCGGGAGTATCAGCCAAAGTGAACTAGATTCCTACGATACTTTTTCTGTGACGCCTTATTCTGGAAATGGAAGCTGGAGAAATCAACAAGTCGGTAATCTTTTTACCGAATGTGATCTTCCCTATCCCTATTAAGCTTCGCGCTTAGGAACCAATGTGCGAATAAAGAGTTCTTCTAATTGTTTTGGATCTGCTTTAGAAGGTGCTTCACTCATTAAACAGCTGGCTTTTTGTGTCTTGGGAAAAGCAATGACATCTCGAATGGCATCGCATCCCGCTAAAAGCATGGCAATTCGGTCTACTCCCAATGCAATTCCGCCATGGGGAGGAGTTCCAAATTGTAGAGCTCGTAAAAAGAAGCCAAACTTTCTCTGAGCTTCCTCTTCTGTGATCCCCAGTTTTTGAAACATTCTTGCTTGAACTGACGAATCATAAATTCGTAAGCTTCCGCCCCCAATTTCAAATCCATTCCACACCAAATCATATGCGCAAGCGCGAATCTTCGCTGTAGAAGCATCATCGTCTTTATTCATGAAAAGGTCTAAATCGTCTGGATGAGGCCGTGTAAACGGATGATGAGCAGCATAGAAGCGCTTATCTTCATCGTTGTACTCAAAGAGCGGAAAATCCGTGACCCATGCAAATCGGTCTTTCGTCTTATCCGTATAGCCAAGACGGTCTCCATATTCGAGGCGAAGAGCACTGAGAGCATTGTTCACGACCGTGTCTTTTGCGCAAATCAAAAAGACCATCGCTCCTTTTGTAAAGGGCAGCTTGGATTCGATTTCTCTCTTAAGAGAATCATCAAAAAACTTAGCCTGGGGGGATTGCCAGTCTCCGGGCGCTTTAATGCGAATCCAAGTAATTCCTTTGGCTCCGTAAGGGCTCACTTTCTTGGGAAGGGCATCGAGTTCGCTTCTGGAAAGCGCTTCTTTTTCCTCAAAGCAAAGGGCTTTTAAAATCGAACCCTGACTGAGCGCTGTTTGATAAACTTGAAAAGAACTTTTCTTCCCCTGTTCGGTGAGATCTACCAAAGTAAGAGAATTTCTTAAGTCGGGCTTGTCGCTCCCGTAAAGCTCCATGGCCTTTGGATACGGAATTCTTTCAAAAGGAGTTTTGAGTTCTTTTCCTAAAACGTTCTTTAAAACTTTTGCCATGAGCTTTTCATGGAGATCGTAAATGTCTTCTTCCGTTATAAAAGACATTTCCACATCCACTTGGGTAAACTCTGGTTGTCTATCGGCTCTTAAATCTTCATCTCTAAAACAACGGGCAATTTGCACATAGCGTTCCATTCCAGAGATCATGCAGAGCTGTTTTAAAGTTTGGGGGGATTGAGGAAGCGCATAAAACATCCCTGGATGCACTCGACTGGGCACCAAATAGTCGCGAGCGCCTTCAGGAGTAGTTTTATAAAGAATGGGAGTTTCAATTTCCCAGAAATCATTTTCAAAATAGAACTCTCTCGCAGTTCGAATAAATTCGTGGCGAATTCTTAAATTGTTTTGAAGCTTTGATTTTCGAAGTTCCAAATACCGATAAGTGAGTCTTAATTGTTCATCCACTTCCCCCGCAGAAGGGGAATCGTCATGAAGAGAGAAGGGAAGCTGTTGAGACCGACTCAGAATTTCAAGCTCGCTCACAATCACTTCTACATCGCCCGTTGAGAGGTTGGAATTCCTCATTCCCTCTGGGCGATTTCTAATTTTCCCTTTTACCGCTATGACGAATTCCTGGCGTAAACTATTGGCATCGGGAATAGAGGTGTGGGAAGGATCAAAAACCACTTGAACGATTCCCGATCGGTCTCGTAAATCGATAAAGACCACTCCGCCGTGATCCCGCCATCTGTCGACCCATCCACAAAGCCCAACTTCTGAGTTCAACTGAGTTTGATTGAGTTCACCGCACCGATGCGTTCTTCTAATTTTCACGTTTCACCTTATTCATGAGATTTTCAAAGAGCTCCTGGATGGGAAGCTCTACTTGAGTTTGAGCTGTCATGTCTTTTAATAAAGCTATTCCTTTAGCTAATTCATCTTCGCCCAAAATAAGCGTGTATTTAGCTTGAATCCGATTTGCGTGTTTAAGCTGGGACTTTAAACTTTTTTCAGGATCGTAAGAAGTTTCTGCCCAAACTCCGGCTCTGCGCAACTTAATAGCCAAAGGAAAGAGGGTGTTTAAAGCATTCTTTCCTAGGGGAGCTAAATAAACTTGAGGAACCCAGTCTTGTTTTGGAAAAGCATTTTTAGCTTCTAGAGCAATTACCAAGCGCTCCATTCCTAAAGCAAATCCAACTGCTGGAAAGGGTTTTTCGCCAAAGCGCTCTGCTAGTTGATCGTATCGACCGCCACCACCGAGAGCACTCTGGGCTCCCAAGAGTGAAGAAGTAAATTCAAATGCCGTGCTTGAGTAATAATCTAATCCGCGAACAATGGCCGGATCATCAATGAATGGAATCTGTGCTTCTTCTAATCTTTTTTTAAGTTGAACATGATGTGATTTGCATCGATCGCATAAACAAGCTGACAGCGTGGGAGCGTTAGCTGTTATTTCGCGGCAAGATTCCTTCTTGCAATCCAGAATGCGAAGGGTAGCTCTTTCAAATCGTTTTTGGCATTGCTCACAAAGTTGGAGCAGTTTCGGTTTTAAAAACTGAGTGAGAGCCTCTTTCATTTGAGGCCGACATTCCAAACACCCCAATGAATTAATTCGAATGTCATACTCGGTAATTCCAAGCTTTTTATAAATAGCATCTAAAAGAGCAATCACTTCTGCATCTGCTTCTGGAGAAGAATCGTTAATAAACTCAGCTCCAAATTGGTGGAATTGTCTCAGCCTGCCTTTTTGAGGGCGCTCATGACGAAACATGGGAAGATAGTAATAGTATTTTTGAGTGACCGGATCGCGGTGCAATTGATGTTCTAAAACTGCGCGCATGAAACCTGCCGTGCCTTCTGGTCTTAGCACTAACGACTCATTTTCTTTCACTACTTGGTACATCTGTTTTTCAACGATGTCGGTTTCGTCTCCAACGGTTTTACTAAAGACTTCAATGTGCTCTAAAACAGGGGTTCGAATTTCTTGGTAACCAAAATCTTCAAAAACGGAGCGGACCTGAGACTCGATCCATTTCCATTGGGTCATCCCCAGACCAAAGATATCGTGCATTCCGCGAACAGCTTTCAAAAGTCCTCCAAAAGTCGAAGAATACCATTGAAATCAATTAGATCCCATCGACCAAGAAAGTGATAAAAGTCGAGGCCACTGTTAAGTCTTCAACACCAGGAATAAGTATTTGAAATTAATAAAAAAAATACATGTTTGACTGGGGGTGTATTCTTTCTGGCTAATGCTTGGACAAACGGGGAGACCGAGTTGAGCTAGAAACGAAGCTATTGTGCGGGCACCTAGGTTGCAATCTGTAAGTAGTACGCATCATGAAACCGCACCTTGTACATACAGCTTTGATATTCATCAGTGTTTTAATTTCAGGTTGTGGAATCCGCCGCTCACCGAGCGGCGGAACACCCATCAATATTCAAGAACTCGATCTTCAAACTCTTCGAAATTTTCGATTGGATAGATTTTTCTCAGGCCCTCAAGCTTATTTAGTGATTCCCAACCCCATTGATTCCTCTTCGGGTGCCCAAACGGGCGTGGGCTTGCCCGGTTTACAAAGTTCGGTAGCTCTTGAGAACTCATTTTTAAAAGTGAGAGTCCGAAGTCGATTCGATAGTGCTGATCAATTAGTAAAGCCTTCTGAAGTGAGCACTGTTTCGCTGAACTTCCAAGACCCCAAGTACTCTCAAATCATGGCCTATCATGCGATAAGTTCTATTTCTGATTATGTCAGTGCTTTGGGTTTTTCCGTTGATAAATCAAGAGAGCTCTACGTTTTAGTGCGATCCAATTCCGATCCGGAGGAGGCTAGTGCATCTCAGACGAGCCAGGAAATTAATGCCTACTACACTCACAATACTTACCAACCACAAAAGCCTCGATACATTCAATTATTCGGTGATGTTCAGTATCCCCTGGGGGCTGATCGAGATGTTTATTGGCATGAGTTTGGTCATCTTTTTAATGAAAGCATTACAGCGAGCCGTGGTCTTGATGATGCGGGGGAAAAGGGAGCTGTTTTTACAGAAGCAAGCGCACTTCATGAGTGTTTAGCGGATTACTTAAGTGAAACAGCTTCGCAAAAAGGCTACATTGGCCGCTGGGCAGCTCGAAATTTATCAGATATCAAACCCGGCTATCCTTTAAGAGCAGCCATCTCGCTGAATGATTCAAAAAATCGGTTTTCAAATGTAGCGACCTATAACCTCTCGAAAGGGGCACCGGAAAAGTACGATGTAGCTGAGTGGTGTACTCGAGTGTTGTGGGATATTCGTAGTCAATTTGAAAAAGAGAATAAAGACACTGGGGCATTTTCTTCTGATAGAACGATATTTGCTGCAGTTGGAATTCTTCCCAAGAATGCTTCCTTAATTGATTTCAAAAATGCACTTTTACAGTCGGATGGGTTCTTAAACAGCGGATCTCATCTTTCATTTATCAATGGAGTTTTTTCTCTGAGAGGTTTCCCCGATAAAGGTGCTTCTTTAATCAAGCCTTTAAGTCTGCAAGCATCTGCAGTTGGATTTAAAAGTTTTAATGGCCAAACTTACTCTGTATCTGCCAATAGCTCAGCCGATGAAATATTCTTCTCCCTTTTAATTACGAACCCCAATGGTGGCACTGCAAGAAACGTCCGAGTTCAAATTGTTTCTACTGATCCTGCTGTCATTCCTTATGTTGAAATTCAGGGCTATGGAGATGTGACGGGGGGAAGCGCCATTCGAATTACTGGCAGTGAATTAAAAGATTTCTTGAGCTCAGTCTCTCTGGCTCTCGATAGGAGATACGCCTCTGGGAGATCAAAAGTTCGATTTAATCTCAAAGTAATTTCAGAAAATGCCCCTGAAACTACGTTTCCTATGGAATTAAGCTTATGAAGCGGTTGTGGATACTTATTCCTATTCTTTTGGTGTGGATTTTATCGGATTCATCAGAAGTGCGATCCTCGTTTGTTAAACCGCCTCAAAAAATAAAAAATGAAGTCCGAGAAACCAAGCCAGTCCAACCAGATCAGGTGATTGAGGCAAAGGGTTGGGGAATTCAGGAATACCATCAAGCTCAGTTGGAAAGCTTTGATTCTCCCCTTGGAAAAACCCTTGTTTATTCCTTCTCTCAAGACGGTATCCCCATTTTGGGAATGAATATTCGGCTCAAAGAACAGCCAGATGGAAGCTTAATCGAAGAGGAAAACACGTATCGTCCGATTTCTCGAGTTCCAATGAACCGAGTGGCTTTAGAACAACAAGCCGCCAAGTTGAAAGAAAGCCAAGGCCGATTCGACTTAACAGGCGTTTCGACGGACTCGCTGGTGATTATAGTTCGCGAAGGAATGCAGGAGGGCGAACTCAGTTTTACCACTTCAGCTTTTGATAAAATGGGAGCTGGGGGACTAACCCAACTTGTTATCCGCTCAGATGATGGAAAAATCTTACAGAAATCTTTTGGCCGAAAAGAATTTTAATTTCGAAAAATAAAACCCACTGCTCTCCACTCAAAAGTTTTGGAGAAGCAGTGGGCTTTGGTCTCGCACACCATAAATGGCGTGGAGAAACTAACCCAATTAAGCGGGTTAGATAAAAGTTACTTCAACGCGATCACATCTTTTGGGATCTCAGCAGGAGTTGAGTTGATGTCGCTGAACACGCGAACTTCAATAGCTTCCTTTGCAACTTTCTCTTCCGGCAAGTGCTGCTGATTCATTTGAAAGGCTACGTCAGTACGGCAAACATAAGATCGATTAAATTGCGATAAGCGAGTGACTTCAAATCGGCAGGGAAGAATCTTTTTCCCCTTTCGAATCATCGTGAGCTCAAAAGAAAAACCATCTTTTTGAATTTGAGCAAAAGGCACTTCAAAAGTTCGATTGATGTCTTGAGATTGATTATTCCCAATAGACCAGTAATGACCTCCCTCGGGCAATTCAATTCGGTGTCCGCCTGGAAAAGAGAGCTCTAATTTTACGTTTGAAACAGGCTTTGAAGGAATACCATTGTTTTCAAGATTATATTTTTTAATCGTCACAAAAGTTCGGTAAGGCTTCGTAATAAGCAGCTCAGAAGCCGCTTCTGGTTCAGGTAATGCTTTGGTAGAAACAAGTGCCAAACCGAGTGATAGTGCAAATGAAACTTTTCTAAATGTCATGAAGTATCTCCCCCTCTTATCTCCAACGGTGCCTGCTGGTTAAAACAACGCACCTGACTAGCAGCGATTAAGCAAGGCGTGTACCACTCGTATACTCAGTGTCTGCAGCTGGGGAAGGGGCCTTCGCCCATTCAGAAGGGGGTCTCAGTAACACAATTTGTGTCTCTCTCCCGTTTTAAGTGACAATTTTAGGGCCTTGAAATCATTCACTGCCTAGAAGTCAGGCGAATACTGAGGGTCTACGCCTGGCATGACAATTGAAGTTATTCGCCCCCGGGGAACGGGAGGGGCAATGCGCACAAGAAAAAATCATCTTAAGAAAATTATTTCTATCACTACTCTTCTTCTGGGAATGGCATCTTTATCTACCAATGGCTATGCTTCAACGTCAGATATTTTAGAAAACTACCAACGCTATTTCGACTTTGTAGTTCGAATTGGGAATGGAGTGGACGCAAGCAGCACCAAAAAAATGGTTGCAAGCTTTTCTGAATTAAAAAAGAGAAACCCAGAAGCCGCTGCCAGATTTTTGAAAGGTTTAAGGTTCGAACTGGTCGACAAAGCTGAGCGAATGGGAAAAAAAGAAATCAGTTTAGGTTCTCAAAACCCAGAAGTTCAGAAATGGGTCGGACGGTTTATGAGGGAGTGGGCTCGGGAAGCAGACGAGCATCTATATCGAGTTTATAGCACTCAAATCGCAAAAAAATAACGGTTCCTCTCGAAATTCGAGGCTAGGCCTGTTACTTTCACTAGGCTTATGGCTCTGACCGTATCACTCATTCACGAAGCTCGGTTTCCCGTACAAAAGTATGGAGGAACCGAGCGTGTCGTTTGGTGGCTTGCAAAAGGGCTTTCTGAATTAGGCCATCAAGTAAATCTTATTTCTCTTCCCGGCTCTATTTGTCCCTTTGCTCAAATTTTTGATCTTAAAGCACGACGCCCCCCCACAGATATCACCCATTTTTTTAATACTCCCTTGCAGGAGCCTGACGCTCCCTATGTGGTTACTATTGAAGGAAATGCCAAAGCCGGGGAAATTTTTCTTACGAATACGGTCTTTGTCAGTGAGAATCATGCTCGACGTCACGGAAGTAAAGCTTATGTCTATAATGGATTAGATCCCGATGATTATATTTTTAAAGAAAAAAAGAATGGTGAGCTTCTTTTTTTAGCGAAAGCGTCTTGGGTTGTTAAAAATGTCGCTGGAGCCATTCGTATTTCTCGAAGATCGGGAAAAAATTTAAATATCCTGGGAGGAAGTCGCTGGTGGTGTCCCAGTTGGCGAGGAGTGAAATGGAGAGGAATGCTCGGAGGCGCCGAGAAAGCGGATTGGGTCTCAAGTTCAGAAGGTCTGCTATTTCCTGTATTGTGGCATGAACCCTTTGGGATCGCTGTAACCGAAGCTCTGATATCGGGTACCCCAGTTCTTGCAACTCCCTTTGGATCACTGCCAGAACTGGTGGGTCCTAGGGTGGGCCGTATTTGTAGAAGTTACGATGAGTTTGTTCAAAGCGTAAAAGATTTGCCAGCGTTTAAATCAAAAGATTGCCGCGACTGGGCCCTATCTAAATTTCATTATCTCGATATGGCCAAGAGTTATGTGAAAATTTACGAAGCTGTTCTTTCAGGAGATAAACTAAATCCTACTGCTCCCAAAGCGCCTTCCAAACTTGAAACACTTCCTTTTGATTTTTCTTGATTTTAGAAGAGGAGTGGTTCGCAGAGTCGACTTTCAATGAGTTCACCCTCTGGCGACCAAATCCCTTCGGTGAGGTAGGAAAGGACTTTACGCTCAAATCGTTTAGTCGCTTCATTATAAATTTTACAAGAATCAATGGGACCTGCGTAAAGGTGCAAGCTAACCGCAGGCTTTGGAGAAGCGTTGGTTATGGAATGAATGCCTAACCCATCATCAATATAAACCTGATTACCGCTTTTGATTGTTTCCGCGGGGCCAAGAGCTCTCAGTTTAGATGAATCAGATGTGGGGCTTTCATAATTTTTAAAAACGAGTTCTCCTGACTCAACCATCATCCAACAGCGCTGATTTGCATGATCATGAATGGGAGTTCGATGGCCGGGCAACCAAGTTAAAACAGCTAATTCAAAAAACTCATTACGATAAACAAGATTCCGTCCATATGTGTCATCGCGAAAATGAATAAAGGGGAGAAACGTATCTTCTAAAAAGGAGCGGGTTTTTAAAAAAAGGTCGACTTTATCAGACTTAAAATCTTTGGCGCGCAAAGCAGTGAGAAAGTCTAAGAAGTCTGAAGCGCTGATAAGATTCATGAGTAAAAAAAGTCTAACATGGGCAGAGATAGTTCACAATGTGGGGTTGCTAATGCTTTAGTTTTTGCCTAGACTTGGGGAGTTAAATTTTTAAGGAGTCTTAAAATGGCCAGTGTGCAAGATCGCGGTTACAACAAACAACTTTTAGTCCTTCCCTTCGATCATCGAGGGTCTTTTCAGGAAAAACTTTTTGGCATTAAGGGAAAACCCACGCCAGAAGAAACGAAAATGATCGCTTCTTACAAAACGATTATTTATGAGGGATTTGAAAAAGCAGTTAGAAGCGGTCTTCCTAAAGATATCATGGGAATTTTGGTCGATGAACAATTTGGCACAGAAGTCATTCAAAGAGCAAAGGCTTCAGGTTTTTCGGTATCGGTTCCTGCTGAAAAGAGCGGTCAAGATGAATTCGATTTCGAATACCAAGATTATCAAAGTCACATTGAGAAAACGAATCCAGATTTGGTAAAAGTGCTCGTTCGGTATAACCCCGAAGGAGACAAAGAAATGAATTGTCGCCAAGCAGGTCGGTTAGCCGAACTTAGTCGTTATCTAGAAAAGACCAATCGGAAATTCATGTTTGAGCTTCTTGTCCCTGCTACGGCTCAGCAACTTGAGCAATGTAAAGGGGATAAGAAAGTTTTTGATACCGAAATGAGACCCGCTCTGATGGTTCGCGCTATTCGAGAGCTTCAAAAATCGGGTATCGAAGCAGATGTTTGGAAACTCGAAGGGTTGGATAGAACCGAAGATTTCGTAAAAGTGTGTCAAGCTGCTAGAGAAGGCGGACGAGATAAAGTAGGTTGCATTGTGTTGGGGCGAGGAGAAAGCAGTGAAAAAGTTCGTGAATGGCTTCAAGCGGGCGTGAATGTAAAAGGCGTCATTGGATTTGCCGTAGGACGCACGGTGTTTTGGGAACCCCTTAAAGCTTTCAAAGAAGGAAAAACCACTCGCGAACAAGCATCGGATCAAATTGCAAACAACTATTCAAACTTCTGTCGGATGTGGCTGGAAGCTCGAAAATGAAAAAGTTTATTAGGTCGGTAATCTTTTAGAGACCTAACCCTTTTAGAAAAGCGTCTGAACTGGGTTCTCGCCCAAGAAAGCCGCGTATTAAATCGTTGGGAGGTTTTTCTCCCCCGGGCTCTAAAATCCATTTTCGATAGTCTTCACCTGTTTTTGGATTTAAGAGTCCTTCTTTTTCAAAACGAGTGAACATATCTTGTGCAAAGACTTCGGCCCAAAGGTAACCATAGTAACCCGCATCGTATCCTCCCATCAGGTGACCAAAGCTAGCTTGAGGAAGCGTGTTGGGAAGAATCGGTATTCCCAGAATTTCATTCATTCTCTTGGAATAAACTTCAGTGGAATCCACTTTCTTATGAGTATGAAAGTCGAAATCAATAAAACCAAAAGAAAGCTGACGAAGATTGTGTAAACCCTGATTCAAGTTTTTTGCCGCTAACATTTTTTCAATGAGGCTTGAGGGAAGCTTTTCACTCGGGCGCTGGTAGTGACCGCTCAGCTTCTGAAGCATTTCCTTGTCCCAAACCCAGTTTTCAAACATTTGAGAGGGAGCTTCAACAAAATCGGTTTTCACCCCTGTCCCCGAAAAAGAGGGGTAAGAAGCCGTTGTTAAAATCTGATGCATGATGTGCCCAAATTCATGAAAAAGTGTTTCTACTTCACTGTGTTGAAGTAGGGATGGCTTATCAGTCGTTGGGCCACTAAAATTTGCAACGATAGAAGAAAAGGGAATCTGATAGGCGCCATCCGCTTGTCGATAAGCGGAGATCAAAGTAAAAGCGGCAGCGTGATTATATTTTCCTTCGCGTGGAAATAAATCCATGTAGAAGTGGGAAACAAGAGCCCCTTCTTTCCATACTTCAAATTTCTGGACCGAAGGATGCCATACCTGAGCCCCTGCATCCTTTTTAAAAGAAACTCCCAGAACCGTTTGGAAGATCTCAAACATTCCCTTCAGCACTGTATCCAGAGGAAAATACTCCTGAACCTGCAGAGGATCAAAATCATATCTTCTTTTGAGGAGTTGATTGTGAAGGAAGCGCCACTCATAAGATGCAAGAGGAGTTTCATCCTTGAGGACTTCCTTTTTTACCTCTAAAAGAGTTCTCCGTTCTTTCATTCCTATGGGACTTAACTTTTTCTTGAGATCCTCTAGGAAACTCAAAGCCTTCTCAGGGGTAAGAGCCATTCTTCTTGAG
>JBJSXY010000389.1:0-2129 GCA_046086625.1 Pseudomonadota bacterium
ATCAAGAAGAAGTTCTGGGTTTTAAGCCTCGCCGATTAATTTATCGCATTTTAAGGGGACTACCCGATCTTGAACTTTTTGAGAGAATTCGATTTCAACTTGAAGTGGGTGAAAATTCCCTTCGCTCAGTGGAAGCTAGCACCAGAACTCGGGGCTTCGTTCAGTTGCAACTCCCTTGGCCAGTAACTTCTAAAGCTCCACGATCCTCTTGGCTAAAACTATCGCCGAGCGGTGTAGAAACCTTTTTGGGGGCTATCCAATTGGGAGAGTATGAAGTGATCAGTGCTCCTGTATTTTTTCTGAACGATAAAATCAAACACATTATCATTTCGGATATTGATGACACGATCAAGGAATCGAACATTCTTGAAACAACTGGATTTAAGCAAATTATCTCAAGTCTTTTTCGAGGTCATTATTATAGTTATGAAGCAATCAGTGGGATGCCCGAGCTCTATCAGGGTTTAAACCGTCCTGACACCCTGATTGTGTATCTCACAAGTACACCCTTTCAGCTTACCCCCTTTTTACTTAAGTTTTTAAGAGATAACCGTTTCCCAGAAGGACCTGTATTCCCTCGTTGGCTTGGCTATCGAAAGTTTAACCATAAATTTCGTGTTCTAAATAAAATTTTGAGTCAAGTAGAGAACCAAAAAGTGGTTTTGGTGGGAGACAGTGGGGAATTGGATCTTCAAATCTATCGACGTGTTGCTGAGACACCCAGATTTGGTGAGGGAGTTTCCAAGATTCTTATCCGACAGGTACCAGGAACTCCCCCACCGAAATTAAAAACATCACAGGAACGACTTTTTTCTACGATTGAAGAGTTAAAGGATCAGTTTGCCGAGATTCTCGGTACTTAAAATGCTAAAATAATTAAATGAGCTCATTTATGAAATTATTGTTTCTGATTCTTCTAGTCTCTTGGACTGTCCAAGCTAAACAAACTAGTTATTTAAGTTTTGAAGAGCCGCCGGGTTGGAAGTGCGACCTTTCTTCACAAGGAGTTTTCCTGTGTGAAAGTCCCAATGAACAGCAACGTCGAGATTCATTGATTTTAGTGTTTGCTGCAGCCGCTACTGATTTTGATTCTCTCTCAAGCTATGAAAGTTACCTGAAAAAAACTAAGACTATTATGGATGAATCTGGAAAACCCATCGAATCAAAAGTTACTTTTGTTCGAAAACGAAATATTAATGGGTTTGAATGGATGGATTCACTTCAACAAAACTCTGAACTACCTGGTTTTTGGACGAGATATGTTGCCACCGTTCAAAAGCCTCTTGCTATCCTTGTTACTTATGTTGTGTCAGAGCACCAGTACACTGAGTTGACTCCTGCTTTTGAGAGAATGGTTGCTTCTTTGAAGCCTGTGACAAATTTTAAGTTTGCTCAAAATCAGAATGATTTAGCTTTACCCGGAACTGAACTGGGAGGGGTTTTAAAAAGTCATTTTGAAAAAAAACCGCTTAAGAAAAATCCCGTTCCGGCGGAGGCATCTAAACCCTCTTCGTCATCCAATTTTTTATATATCATTCTAGGGGTTTTTCTTATGGGCTTAATCTTGATGCGATTGAAGAGAAAAGCCAAAGAGAAGAGATCTTAACGAGCCATTTCAGTAATTTCTTTGCCGACTGCTTTAGACAATCTCGCTAAGGCTAGATTAAGGGAGTAAAGAGTTTCGATATGATTTTTTCTGGCTAATCCACTTCCTTCTAAAGATTCCAAGAGGTCTTTGGCAGAAGTGACACCCACTGTCCAGCCCATGGAATTCGATACGAACCACTTTTTAGCAGTATCTCTTCGTCTTGTTGCTACTTCCAAACTTTTTTCAGCTTGTTCCAACTCGTAAAAAGCTTTTTTGACTTCAAGTTCAATACCCGGAACTGCATAAGACTCAGTTGCTTTTAGTTTTGCAGCTTGAGCTCGTTGTTCCTGAGCTTCTGCAGAATGTCTTTTGAACTCCAAATCAAATTTTAAACCTAACCCCACACCCCCTTGTGGACGATTGAAAGGATCAAAAGCAAACTGAGAGTTTTGTCGCGTTCGAACTGGAGACCAATTAAGCTCCGTAAAGCCCCCAAAGAAAACAACAGGATAATCCTGAAGTTGTTTTGCTTCAGCAAGAG
>JBJSXY010000390.1:0-4198 GCA_046086625.1 Pseudomonadota bacterium
CGGTGATTTTCCACTAGCAAAAGCTAAAGACATTAAACCAGAATCTGTAATTAAAGAACAATACAATCCAGTCAAACATCCAATGGCAAAATTCCAGTGGGCAACCACGTGCGAAAAAATCGTCATCGATTTGAAGACCAAAGTTCCCGTCAAATGCACGTGAGCAACTATCGATTTCCTGGCGAAGGTGGCAGGGTCGTTGGTGGTGGTGGTGGAAAAAGACGTTTCCCCAAGCCGTGGCCCGTCATGAAACCAGTTACGACGAGAATCGACGTGAATGTCACACAGGGGAGGTACGCTCTAAACAATACAGCCCATCGTCGGATCGTCGAGTGGTTGTTCATCTCGACTGAAATGCAAACAAACAAAGAAACCGAAAAATTAGCAAGTTTTGAAAATCGTCGTGTATTTTTTTTTTTAACTCGTCGTTATTCTCGACAACGCAATACACCAGATTTTGGCTAAATTGAATTTTAAGCGGTGGTGGTGGTGGTTTTCGCCGAAACGTCGTCGCTCGATAAAGTTGTCGTTGGAGAAGTTTTCAAAGGTTTTTGCCACCAATCGCGATGGCGAATGAAAACGGTGTGGAACTCCTTCAAGATGTTCGGGTCGGTAATGCGGTATTCAGTCACATTTTCCGGAGTCAACGTTTGGAAGCCTACAGTGTCGCAATAACTGCACGTTTTCGACGCGTTGTTCGATTTCCCTTTTCCGAAAATCGGACAGAAAATGAAACGAGTCATTTCCCAAGCAGACGGTTCGTTATTTTTCCACCATTTGCTTCCGATCGAATTGAACACTGGCTCCGATTTGAACTTTCTGTTCTTGAACTGGCTGTTACTCGCAGACATGCATTCGAAAGCCGTCTTGATGAATTCGCCGTATTTCGAAAAAAAGTTTGGACTGAACGCTCTTTTCGTCGTCAACTGCACCGGGACGGTGTGCAGAGGAACATTGTCATCGTCGAATAAAAATAACAAATAACTCCTGTAGGCTTGATAAAAACGGGCGTTGGCATCGTCCTTGCAGAACATTCGATGCGCATTGTCTTGTTTCAATTCGACGGGACAGTCGGCTTCGAAAGCGTTAAGTCTTTGCAAAAGCGGGCTCATGGTTAAAATGGCAATACGGGGCGCTTGGAACAAACGACCCGTGATAGTTTCGTCATTGGCGGTCGTGATGGAATATTCTCGAGACATGCTGTGAAATTTGACCAAATCGGTCACTTCCATTTTTTCGACATTGTCGTTCGCGACCCACAAACCGAGAAATTGAGGGTGGTTGATGACTTTCATTCCAGCTCTTCCGACGTTCAAAAGATTTTCTTCTTGCTGTTTTTCCAAGCGCTTTTCGAACTCGGAAAATGTTTCCACGGGAACGACGACTGCTGACGCGCCGCCGCCGCCAACAGCACCTCGACCGTCACCGCCGCCGCCGTTGTCGCTATCGCCGTTTTCAGGCGAAACCTTGCAGTGATCATCGATTCGATCACCTCGATCGTTTGGGATGTCGAGAGATGTAGGCGAAGGGCATTCAGGCTCCACCAGTTGTTGGTTCATCCAAGAAGCAAATTCTCTCGACATTGAAGGCGAGCGAACGTCTCCTCTTGCACTCCGTTGATCCAATAACGCGCTCAGTTGGTCGACGGACAGCACGTCGTGGTCGTTATTGGCTAAAACGTCGTCGTCGTTGTTCGTTTTCGTCGCATTCGACGTTTTACGTTTCGGAAGAGGGTAATCGACAGTGGCAAACAAATTTTTTGGTGTCGATCCTGCTTTAGCTAAATCCGTTTTAGCTAAATCCGACGCCGCCGGTAAATTTCGTTTTCTACCGGTAGACGACATTGCCGACGTCATCAACTTTGATAAAAGATCTTTTTAAAAAATACAAAAAACAAATTTAATTCCCTCGCTGCCTATTTTCAGCTAAAACAAATTTCAGCTATTTCAGCTGCAAGTTTCAGCGACACGTGAAATGGAAAATAACGTACCGTAAAAAAAGTAGTCAATTTTCGCGGAAAATGCAGGCACGATCTCTTGTCGCAGCTCGACGGTTCGAAACTAAAAACTTGTTTTCATTGGTGGGGGTATATATGGATCTCCAAGGACAAATGGAGACCCGATTGTTGTCCGTTCGTCAAGGCCGTTTATTGGGGTCGCCCGTCGCGGTTGTCGTCGACCACTGTCGCTCGCGAACGTTGCGCTGTCGTGGTGTCGAAACACCATGCTCATGTCGTTTCCGCTGCAAACGATAAGATACGATGGAGATATGCCGCGATCGCGTTTCGAGGACGACGACGACGCGCGCACGCTTTTTTTTTTCGTCGAATGTGAGCTGAAAAGCGAAAAATTTCGGCTAAAAATTGTTCAGCTATTATAAATAAAACCGAGTTTAAGCAAAACGTTTGAGCCGAAATTTCTTTATTCATTCAATTCAGAGGAATTTTCAGAGTTTTCGTCGTTGTCGGGTTTGCGGAAATATAGCTAAAACACAGCTAAAACACAGCTAAAATACAGCGAAAACACAGCTAAAACACAGCTAAAATACAGCTAAAATACATCTTGGAAAATGCCATCAGCTGTTCGAGCAATTCGTGCGGCCCCCAAACCCGGAAAGAAAAGCGCCTCTAAAACGAAGGCGGCGGCGGCGTCCAAAACTGCTGCGCGAAAATTGCTTCTGACGGCGAGCCAGGACCGAAGATTGGTGGCCTGCATTCGCGCTTTGGGAGCGACCCTCGACAAAAAGTACGTTTCCGTGAACAAGAAACTGAGCGCCACGAAAAACGCGTCCTGCGTGTGCAATCTGAAAAAACGTTCGGCGACGTCGTCCCGTCGCTCCGCCAAAAAAACCACAGCCTCGCCAAAACGTAAACGTACGAGCGCGAGCAAAAAGATGCAACGTTCCAGCGATGGCCGATTCGTCGCTCGCGGTGGAGCGCGTCGCCGCGGTCCTGGTCTGAAATCGATTCTCAAAAAGACTCAGAAAAGCATCAAATTCGAGAAATGAGTTTCGGGATTTTTTTGCGTGTTGGCGCGTGTATCGTTGTTTTTTTTGTTTCTCGACCCAGAGTTTTCATTTTGAAAAGAAATAAACGACGACATAAAATTGCCGCGTGAGCGAGTCGAAATCGAAAATCGTGCTTTCGTTTCTTTTGCTAAAATCAGCTAAAATCAGCTAAAATCAGCTAAAATCAGCTGAAATTAGGTAAAAATGGCTCCGACAAAGAGTCGTAAATCTCGATTGTCGAGAAAAACCAAAACGAGGAAATCTTCCAGACTATCCAACACGTCGTCGGCGGTAACGGCGGCGACCCCGCGCAGTTGCCGATTGCGAAAAAGTCGCGCGTCAGCTTTCAAGAATAAAGCGAAAAAACTGACGCCTGGCAGTCGCACAATCATCAGAGACCAACGGAAAGTGGCGGGTGGACGACAATCCGATTGCGTCTGTTCTATTTCGACCAAAACCGGCCAAAAACGCCGCCAGTCGGCAATGTCTGCGGAATTGGAGAAAAAACTCGTTTCTCGAGATAACGATGAATTGGTCAGTTTATTGACCAATTTTCTTCGCGGTGCGTATCGACAACAATCCAGTCCAGTCGATGAAACGTTGAAATTTCAATTGCCGACGTCGACTATCAAATCGGAGATCAAAAAAGAATCGGCGGCGGCGGCGGCGGAGAATCGAGATTTTCGATTGACACCGCATATGATAGCACTCATAGAGGAATTGACGACTTTAAGAAACAAACGACGAATGAGCAATAATCGAGAAACGATCGCTTTATTGACAGAGCAAATAAGAAATACCAAACAGATATTCAGAAAAGAATTAAACCTTTTGATCCCACAACTCAATACGGATTATTTCGATGACAACAACAACAACGACTCTGATGCTTCTTTTCGAACGACGAAGCCGGACCACGGTGGCGATTCTCTGCTCGAAGAATTGTTGAAAAAAAAATCGTCCTCGTCATCAACATCAGACGACAACGACGATAAAAAACCACCGAAAACTGAAAATCCAATCAAGGAAGAATGGAATCACGAATGGCAATCACACGTAGCTCCTGAAATGGCATTTTCATAACGCCTGATTATTTTTTTACACTTTGTCTTTCAGAACTTCACTTTAGACAAACTTCGGCGTGACGTCTCAGAGTGGCTCGTCTCAAAAACTTTTTTCCGCAGCACTGACA
>JBJSXY010000391.1:0-2671 GCA_046086625.1 Pseudomonadota bacterium
CGTCGAAAAGGAACTTCTTGGGGGCGTACCGCACATTTTAAGTAAGCAAGCACATCTCGAATTTCTCGTCTGTCAAAAAAAGCGGTACCTCCTGAAAGAGAGTAGGGGTGCCCCATGCGGCGAAGTTCGGCTTCAATCAAAGCCCCTTGGGTATTGGATCTAAATAGTACAGCAATGTCTTTAGGAGCCCAACCACGACTAAGCTGTATGGAAATATCGGTTGCTACCCCTTCTGCTTCCTCATTCTCGGAGGGAAAAACCAGCACTTCCGGTAGGTGCCCAGAGTCAGAGCGAGTAGTTATTAATTTTTTTGAGTGGCGGTCCTTATTCTTTTTAATGACTTCGTTCGCAATATTCAAAATAGCGGGAGAAGATCTGTAATTCCTTTCCAAACGGACTACTTTACAGTCTTGGTAAAATTTGGGGAAATCCAAAATGTTTTTGATGCACGCTCCGCGCCAGCCGTAAATAGATTGGTCGTCGTCTCCCACCACAGTTAAATTATGATGATTTTGAGTAAGAGCCCGCACCAAACGCAATTGAGTTGCATTGGTGTCCTGAAATTCATCCACCATGACTTGTTGGTACTGTTCTAAAAGTCTGTCACGAATGGGCCCTGGAGTTTCTAAAAGCTCAAGAGGCTTCAATAAGAGATCATCAAAATCTACAACGGCTAACTGCCTGAGTTTTTTCTCGTAGCGAGGGATAAGCCACTCTACGGCTTCTTCATACTCATCGTCTTTATTGCGTTCGGTTCTTCGCTCTTCTCGGAAGCGGCTCATGGTAGCCATTAACTTATCGGCGTCATAGGCGGTTTTGTCGCCCAAATGAAAAGACATGAGCTGTTCTTTTAGAAGACTCCCTGCATCTGAGGGATCAATGACTCCAAATTGTTTCGGAAGACCCACCGCTTTGTGATGCACTTTTAAAAGTTGTAATCCAAACGAGTGAAATGTTCCCGCCCAAACTCCTTTGGCTCGACTTCCCAACTTTTCACTCACTCGGTGCTTTAATTCTCTCGCAGCTTTGTTAGTAAATGTAAGGACGCAAAGCCCTTCGGGATTAACAATTTGCTCTTCGATTAATCGCCCTGTTCTTGAAACAAGAACGGTAGTTTTTCCAGAACCAGCACCTGCTAGAATGAGGAGGGGCCCCTCATTATGCAAGGCCGCTTCTCGTTGCTCGGGATTTAAATGGGATATCCAATGAAGAGTCATATTGATTTATTTCATTAAGCTTAAATAAAGTCCAAAAAAAATCGCCAGTGCGGAGAAAATCGTTCGCTCTGATATTGACTCGCCAAGAAACAGCACGCCCAAAAGACCTGCGATCAAAGCCTGGAGATAAACAAACTGAGCCACAATTGAACTTGAAGTTTTAGCTAACACATAACTTATCAACAAGTATGGAACCAGATTTCCCAAAAAAATACCAAGTATTGCAAAAATAACAGTAGACGATGAGAAAGATGAAAAATCGTAGTGGGACCATTGGGGAATCGAACAGAAAGCTAGGCCCACGCTTCCAATGGCAAACAACCAGGCCGTTGTCCAAAGCGGGGACTCATTCCTGAAAAAAGGAGGACTCAAAAAGAGAAAGAGACTGTAAGAAAAAGCATTGAGCAAAGTAAAGGCGTCCCCTTGATAAGTCGCTGAGGAAATTGAAAAGTGAGACAGGTCCTGTAGAAACAATACCCCACCGAAAGCAAGAGCAAATCCTAGCCAACGCAGCAGAGAAAAACTTTCTTTTTGAAAAAGAGTTGCCCAAAGAATAGTAAAAACCGGGATCATGGTATTGATTAGACCACTGTTTGCCGTTGTCGTTAGTTTTAGTCCCAGAAGAAACGCTGCCTGATTTAACACCACACCTAAAAGAGCGAACAAAATGAGTTGTCTTCGAAATTCCCAGACTCTTGGGAGATTAAGCTGTTTTTTAAAATAAAGAACCAAAAGAAGAATGAGAGCCGTGCTCAGAGTTCGCAGAAACCCCCAAACGAGAGGTGGGATGGAGTTCATCACTATTTTGGAAAAAAGATAGTTCGACGCAAAGGTGACTTGAATTCCGACGAGAGCCGCTAGGGTTGAGAACGTCACACGCGAATAAGGAGAAAACTGAGAAGAAGAAGTCATAATTCAAACTGGGGAAGTTCATTTTGTGAAAACTCCCCAAGCGGTCTTCCAAGTTTGTCTTTTTGAGAGACAAGGGGAGGCTCACCGAGAGACGGCCAAGCTACAGATAAAACAGGGTCGTTCCAGAGAAGCGTCTTTTCATCATCGGGATAATAAAAATCGGAAGTTTTATAGGAAACAACTGCAAAATCACTCAGAACTAGAAAGCCATGTGCAAAACCTGTCGGAATCCAAAGTTGATGAAGGTTTTCTCCGGAAAGTGAAAAACCCAGATGTTTTCCAAACGTGGGAGAGCCCACTCGAATGTCCACCGCAACGTCAAAAACCTTTCCCTCAAGAACTGTAATAAGTTTTCCTTGAGGTCTGGGGAACTGGAAGTGGAGTCCACGAAGCACTCCTTTTTTAGAAGAAGAAACATTGTCCTGAGCCCAAGATCCCTCTGGGACTCCTAAGCTTTGGTATCGACTTAGTTGCCAGGTTTCTAAAAAGAATCCTCGTTCGTCACGATGAGCTTTGGGTTTGATGAGTAAGAGGCCCGGAAG
>JBJSXY010000392.1:0-3892 GCA_046086625.1 Pseudomonadota bacterium
TTTTAAACCAAACCAAATGTACTTTTTCTTTTTCATTGCGTGAGATGGCCCACTATAATCAGAATCATGAAAAAAACCCATCTTCCTCAAAAAATCTGTGTCGTCTGTGGCAGGCCCTTTAGCTGGAGAAAGAAATGGGGAAAAAACTGGGACGCAGTTAAATACTGCAGCAAGCGCTGCTCTGGAAATCGAAACCTTAAAAAAGACGCTCTACTGTAAATTGAACCAAAGACCGCAGAGTTTTTTGAAGCTTTACATTTGAAAAATAATCAAGCGTTTTCAAACAGAAGTTTCTTCGTTGGGTGATCTCTCGCTCAAGAACGCTCTCAAAGCGGAGTTCTTTCAAACTTTTTTGAAACGTCTTTAAACTTTCTTCCGATACTTTTTTCTGAAGAAACTCGCCTGCCAGCTTCTTTTCTAAGCTGGGCATTTCTTTAAGAAGAAGATAGGTAGCTTCATTCACTTTTCCCTCTTTCAGATCCTGCCATGACTCTTTTGTCGGAGTGCCTCGAACATCTAAAATATCATCTGTAAATTGATAAAGAGAGCCGTACCGAAGAGCAAAATCTGAAAGCTTGGGATCTTCCACTCCTGAAATAAGAACACTGCCTACTTGGGCTGCCCATTTTAACAAAGCGCTTGTTTTCAGTTGGTTGAGTTCTTCAAAGTAACTGGGACTCTCTGGAATTTGATACATTTGCTCGTATTGAAGTACTTCCCCTTGAGTTACTTCTTTTACAGCCTGACACATCAGCTTCATTAACCGAGGGTGCCCCTGTTCTGCTAATTGAAAAATAGCATCGCTTAAAAGATAGTCGCCGCTCAGAATGGGGAGTGAATTATCAAAAAGAGCATTAGCGGAGGGGCCACCTCTTCTTAAAGGCGCTTTATCAATAACATCATCATGAAGAAGTGTAGCTGTATGAATGGCTTCAACTGCCCAGGCATAGAGATTAAGATCGTTTGTCGTTAATCCCATCGCTTCCCCAAACCAAAAAACCCACTGGCTTCTGAGTCTCTTTCCTTTTCTTTCCCAAATAACAGAACACACTTCTTCAATTTTCCTTACTTCAGGAATATCCCACGGCCCTTTCATTTGGTTCATCCAACGAGTCTTCACTTGCCCTTCTGCGAATTCAGCTTTCATTTGTTGGTAGGAAGGGCTCATAACGCACCTATCTTTAAATAAAGGCCAAAGAAAAGAATTTGGAGAGTATTTCTTTTTAGAACGATAGGGGGAGAAAGATGATTGGGAAGAGTGAATACTAGGCCCCCACTCACAAGCCAAACCAAAGCTTGGCTCACGACAACAGTCATTTCCCCACTAAAAACCAGAGCCTGTAAAAGAAGGCCAATTTGGCAAAGCAGTTTTGCTGTGGCGTAAGTTTTTTTTGTGCCATGTCTTACTGCAAACGACTTTTTTCCTGCAGCAAAATCAGTGAGAACTTGGGGGGGCTGATGAGAAAGCAAAACTGAAACAGCTAAGCAAGAACAGGAAACAGAGCCTAAAATGACTTCTTTTGATAACTCTCCCGTGAGCACGTAGGCCATGCATCCAAAGACACCCGGCCCGTAACAAATCCCTGTAACCCATTCTCCCCAGCGAGTGTAAGAGAGTGCCCATTGAGAGAAATTATACAAAAAACCGAGCCCCACCAGAGGGAGCGCAGCCCACAACACCTCGATCCTTTTAGATTCAATAACAGCTAATATCCCGAGCGTTACTCCTAACAAAAGACTTATCCACGCATGACATTTAAGTGCTGCTGGGTTTCCCTGATGAAAGTGGTACCAAGAAAGTTTTTTTTCCCCATCCGCTCCTCTTTGCCAATCTGTTTCATCATTGAAAACGTTGATTGCATGCTGAATTAGAACAACTGCCACTCCCATCAAAAGCAACGGTTCAAGGCGAAACTGTCCATTGAACACAACGGCACACAACAGCGCCGGCAGGACCGAAACCAAATAGATGGCGGGCTGCAAAACCCGCCATCTACTCTCACTCAATGGAATGAGTACGTGTTCCATTTCTTATGCAGCTACAGGTTGCGATTGCAGATTTTTCAAAGCTGCATTGAACCATTGAGCATGCTGCTCCTCAGAGTCGATAACTCTTTGGTAAACAGCAGCAGCTTCATGATTCCCGGATTGAACTGCCTGATCTCGGAAAGAGGGATAAATATCTTTGTATTCTCTCTCTTCAACCCGAATGGCTACTTTGAGGGCCTTTTCAATCACCGTTTTGGGATCTTGAGCCAGAAGCTTGTCGCTATTTTTTTGAATCGTATTTAACGCGTCAATGGCTCGTTGAGTATCTTCCCCTCGGTTTGGAGTGCCCATGTCTTGGTAGAGTTTTCTTAGCCAAGTAGCATGAAGTTTTTCTTCTCCCGCTACTTTTAAAAAAAGCTCAGCTATTTTGGGATAGCCAGCTTTTCTCGCCCATCGAGAGAACTCGGGATACATCACTTGATTCTCATACTCCTCGACATCTACAAAAGACGTAGCTGTTTCACTGGGGTTCTTACCAGAACTTGCAGCTGCAAAGCACTGGTAAATCGTGTCTTCCGTGATTTCACATTTGTTCATGCTTTTCTCCTTTTTGAACTTTCAGTATTTACTGAAAGTTCAACAATAGCAAAATACTGTTTGGATTCAAGTCTTTCATCGTTTACAACTTTGGAATGGTGCAGCCTTTTAATGACATAGCGTCCCAATATGACTTGCTCAATGACTTCCTCTCTTTGGGACTGCATCGTCTTTGGAAAAAAAGGCTGGTCCACGAACTCCTCGAATCCAAGCCAAATCCAGATAGGGTTCTCGATATTGCAACAGGAACTGGCGACTTAGCTGCTCTTCTTGCTGAGAAAATATCTCCAACAGCCATTTGGGGTTTAGACCCGAGTCTTGCCATGATGGAGACCGGAAAAGCAAAATATCCGTTTCTAAAGAATTGGATTCAAGGTTCCGCTGAGGCTATTCCCTTTGCCGCAAAGGAATTAACCTTAATTACTTGCACTTTCGGAGTGAGAAATTTTCAAGATAGATTGAAAGCTTTTAGTGAAATAGCTCGAGTTCTAAAATCGGGCGGGCTTTTGGGAATTATTGAAATTCATCCTATCCCCGAAAAGCTCGTGTACTTTCCACTGCGCCTTTTTTGGAATTATGTCGTTCCTGCCCTGGGGGCCTTTTTCAAGAAAAAGACTGCCTATGAGTATCTCAGAGACACGGGAGCGGGCTTTATTTCTTGTGAGGTTATGATAAAAGAATTGGCCAAGGATTTTAAACTTCGCGTTCGGCGAACACTGATTCCTGGTGGATTGGTCAGCTTTTTAATTTTTGAAAAACGATGAGCACAAAACTTTCAATGAGCGAAGAGGAAATAGCGTTCGGCGAAATCATTGGGGATTTAGTTGAGCAATGGGGATTCAATCGCCAGCTAGGTCGAGTTTGGTGTCTTTTATATCTAAAATCAAAACCTCAGAGTCCCTCCGATTTACAAGAAGCTCTTAATTTAAGTGCGGGAAGTGTAAGCAGCGCTTTAAATGAATTGCAGATGTGGGGCGTCGTTAAAAGGCTTAGGGTTTCGGGTGATAGAAACTTCTATTTCGAACCTGAGATCCGAATTTGGAAGTCCATCTCAAATGTTTTACGAGCCCGAGAAATTCGTATTTTAGATGAAGCACAAGCGGGACTCAGTGCTTTGATTGAAAGTCTTCAACAAAAAAAAGATGCTGAACGAGAGTTTCAAATCAAGCGAGTAAAGCAAGTCAGAGATGCCATTGAAACAGCTCACCAGCTCTTTAATGCTCTTGTCTCTGGTGGAGCTTTCACACTGCCGAAATTGAATCGTCTTTTTGATAAGTTCAAATCTTTGTAGAATTACGGATTGAGG
>JBJSXY010000393.1:0-4024 GCA_046086625.1 Pseudomonadota bacterium
TTAATTGGGTTAGTTCTCTTTTGTCCTTTTTTAAGGAAGGGCAAAGCAGATAGCCAATCCGTCAAACCTAAAGAAACGTGGGGGCTGGTCCCCAGAACAGGAATTTCGAGTTTTTGGAAATCGGTTCTATTTTTTACCGTAACTAAAACAATTTCTTTAACTCCAATTAAAAAGCTCGCCAAAAGACCCCCCACCAAGATACCAAGAAAAAGCTTGGGGACCATCCCATAACGTAAGGGTAGAGAAGCAATAGTTGCTTTTTCCAAAACTAAGATTTTGCTTTTCAAAGAAATTTTTTCAATTTCGATTTCCATGATCTTCTTTCGCATTTCCTGTAGAAGCTGATATTCCATCACAGTGTTTCGATTAAAACCAATGAGAGTCTGGACGGCCTCAGGAAGCTTCTCCAGCGGGGCCGAAGCTTGAACTAGAGCTTTCCGGAAAGTCTCTAGCTGTTTATCCAGGTACTGATTTTCCCTCTTGAGAGAATAGATTTTTAATTGAAGTCCATCACGTTCGCCGAGCCGTTTATCGGTCTCTTCTGAAGGGTTGTTTTGTTTCTTGATGGCTTCCCTAATCTGTTCGGTCACCTCACTGATCTTCTGATCGAGAGCCATTATTTGGGAGGAACCCTCTTTTTCCCCTTGAGCCTCAAAAAGCACTCTCTTTTCCCGTAAATCTTGTAATTTTCTATGCAATTCATCGATCACCTCTGGCCGAAGGACAGGACCCTTTGATTGACTTAAGATATCAGCTCTTTCCTTCTGGAGCTCTACCGTTAGTTCCTCCATGAGTTTATTATTCAACTGAATTTTCAGTTCAGCTCTCTCAATGTCAGATTTTAACGTTTTAATTTGGCTCATTATTTGTTCAGGAACACTATCAGTCGTAAGATATTTTGAATTTTTTCTATAATTCACAACTGCATCATCAAGACCGCCAATGCGGGTTTCTGCATCTTTTAATTGGGCATCCACAAAAATCTTTGCGTCCTTGAGTTCTGTAATTTCTCGCTCCGTTATCAATGAAACCGCGGCTTCAGATAAAAAATTTATCAACTCAACAGAAAGAGTCGGGTTCGAGGCTTTCAAAGTAAGCTCAATATTGTCAGTACCCTTCTTTTTAAATTTTCCTGCCTTCAAGGAACTGGCGATTTTCTCTATTTCGGCATCTAGAGAGGGCACATTTTTTAGCGGTGAATAAATGAGATTCCTTATCACTTTCCCGAGTAAAGTATCTCTGGTAACGCTTTTACGATAAGAATCCCAAGCTGGTATTTCAGTCATTCGTCTCGCCACTGCCACCCTAAAATCATGAGACTCTAAATATAAAAGATATTTGGTTTGGTATTCGTTGTTTCTCTCACCAAGTATACTTGTGCCCGTCATTTTACCCATCAAAGCTTGAAGCGGACTATTCTGGGCGCGATTCACCATCAGAGTGACTCGAGATTGATAAGAGGGAAATAGAAGATGAAAAGACAAAGCAACAAAAGCAAACGCCGCTGCAGAAACAGCGATTAAAGATTTCTGAGATTTTAACAGTTTACAGAATTCATCGAATGAAAGAGCTACGGGATCTGATTCGACACCTGCATTTGTTGTAGAAGGACTAAGAGTGGATTCCTGATTCATTAAATTCCCCCGTTCAGAGAAAATAAATCGTGATAGACCCTCTGGGCAAGCTTAAAACTGAATTAATGCGCCGCTCCTACCGGAGCGACTTCTCTCAGACTATCTCACGGCCAGATAATCGTCGATTCTTTACAAACCAAACGAAAACACAACGAGAGCTTGAGTGGCAACTCCGATGGAATTCGCAATCATATCGCCACGCTGGTACTCAGGATCGACTAGCTTTTCCTTGCCATAAGCAAAAGCCATCGTCCCAAGGCTTGAGAAGAGAACAGCTTGCCACCGAGGAATTTTAGCTTTTCGTAAAATCATGGTGGTAGCAAGAGAAATCCCAAACGTAGAAGTCACATGGAGTTTGTGATCGTCTCGCGACCAATTAAAGGAACTATCATCTGCTTGAGCTCGTTTTGAAAAGCCAAGACCTAAAATTAAGACCATTCCTAAAATAATCACATTTCGAAACCGCACTTCTACTTATCGACTCATTTTCCTAAAATCCTAATGAATAGCGTTCTTTTTTTGTGCCTAATTGTGGAGGTTTCTTCATGATTCGGGGTTTTCCATCAAAGGAATTTACCTGGTAGTAGATTGGTCCTTGAAATAACTGTTACTTCGTCCTCACTCAAAGAGGAGCCTTTTACTTTCACAGTACTTCTATGGTGAACGTATCCATCCCGTTCCAAAGCGGCGTTCCGCTCCGATTGCTTCTGGTTTTCGTTACCCAATGGAGAGACCGTTAATATTTCACCCCGGCGCCTGTCGTCTTCGGCCATCGGATTAATGGCTGCGATATTTCACGGTCCACTTTGAAATTTGATGTAGCATGCTTTTCTTAATTGAACTAATACGCTTTTTACCTGGTACTAAACTGTAGAGCTCATGAACTTCGGTAGGCATTTGTGTGCACTACCTACCAGGTAAATTCCTTCCTATGACCTCTGCCGTGTGAATACAGTCTAGGTTAGGGAATTCCTCAATGATTTCAACGAAAAATTTCCTCCTTTTTCCTCCATTTCCTCTAATTCACGGGGAAAATGACTTTAATGATACTCTAAAAGATTAGTAAAAAGGGTTCGGGCTGAGTTAGCATTCCTTTGATGGGTAAAAAGATCTGTATCTCAGTGCTTTTTTTAATTTCTGCTATAGGAATCTACTCTTTTTTCGTTGAGCCTCGGTGGCTTGAAGCAACTCACCATCAGATACAAGGAAGAGTGGAGTCGCCCATTAAGATTGCTCATCTCACTGATCTCCACTTTGGAAATTTATTCAGACTTGAAAAAGATGTTCTTACCGAAATTAAAAAGGAGCAACCAGATATCATCTTTATTACGGGCGACCTTTATGAAGATCTTAACCAGCTTGAGGAGATGACGAACTTTTTTACTCAGTTAAGGGCTCCTTTAGGCGTTTGGGGTGTCAAGGGTAATTGGGAGAACTGGGTTCCTGTTAGCGATGAGCACTCTTTTTGGGAAACACTTGGAGTAAATTTGCTCACGAATCAAAAGATGACCATCAGAGAGGATATCGAACTCTTTGGTTACGATGATGAGAGCTCTGGGCGTCCTGACCGGAATTTAGCTAGTAAGGAGACAGATAAGTTTCGAATCTGTCTTTTTCACTCTCCTTCTTTTTTTGAGAAGGCTTCGGCAAATTGTTCGCTTTCGCTTTCGGGCCATACTCATGGCGGACAAATCAAAATCCCTTTTTGGGGACCTTTATGGCTTCCCAAAGGGTCAACTCCTTTTTTGGGGGGTTGGTATCATCTAGAGGAATCTCACATGTATGTAAGTAGGGGGCTTGGAACAAGCGTTCTTCCGCTCCGCTTTGGCTCCAGACCCGAACTTTCTTTCATTACTGTTTCTCGTTAGAGGTCTTATGTTATTGAAACTTTTCATTCTGATGAATCTGACATTGCTTTCATCTGCTCAAGATATTTGCCTGAGCTGGTTTACAAAAGCGAAGTTGAAATCGGATCCGCAGTGTTTGATTAAGTGCTCGGCTCTCATCACTGATCTGAGCACCTTTAGGTGCCCCGAGAGATGTACTGAATTTTGCGCAAAAGATTCTTTGGTAGATCGGCTTCTTGGAAAAGCCGCTTATTACCCAGGACTAACTGCAGAAGAACGAAAACTCATCTCTCAATATCCCAAAGAGGCCCTAAAGGTCTTTTTAGCTAAGCAAAAAGCTGAGACTCTCACTGCAAAAAGGTTCAAAAGAGACGCTGAGGGCGATGAAAGCGATGCGTTTAGGCACTTCGTCTGGGCAGGACTTTTAGCTAAGGAACTAGGATCCGATAGGGCAAAAGTTTTTTTAGATGCTCATGAAGCGGGACAAAGTGAGGATAGCGCGGAAAGAGCCATGGATCTCGCCAACAATCGAGCTGGTCTATT
>JBJSXY010000394.1:0-9592 GCA_046086625.1 Pseudomonadota bacterium
CCCGTAATTAACAGCGTTACATTTCAAAGTGAATGCACAATCGATATAGGAAACATCCCCGGATAACCAGTTGCTGTAATCAGCAAACACTGCCCCAGGGCCCTTAAAGAGCGCCGGAACAATAGTCATCATAAGTCCCACAAGAACAGGAGCGATGCCAACTTTCCAAGAGTATCGCCTCAAACAAAAAAGAGTCAGTCCGCAGGAGATAAGACCCAAATAGGGCTTGAACATCACAGGAAGCCAACACAAGAAAAGTCCCAGGAGAACTCGCTTCTGATCAGACGCGCTTTTAAACAAAAGGTTAAATCCTTCAATCATTAAGTACATCAGAAGCAGATTGATATTTCCCCCTTCAAGCTGTGCGCCCAACCCCTGAAGAATGCCGAGCCATGAGAGCCAGTAAAAACCAATCTGTTTCACTTTTGGTTTGGCAGTTGGAAATAATGCAAATGCGATTTTACTCAATCGATAAAATATAAGGATAGATAAACAGTACCATGTGGGGTGAGTAGCCGACTTTGGAATAAATTGGAGCAGCTCCAACAAGTAAGCGCCAGAGGGCGGATACAGACTTAAGGGAGGGTCGCCATATAAAGCGAGTCCTGATTTAACACCTTCGGCTAACTTAAAGTAAGAATCCAAATCGTAGCCATTGTACCTTTTCAATCCGTATCCCAGTAGACCGATTGTTAAGAAAAGATAGTGATATCCCATGGCCAATTAATTCGATTTACTTTTCAAAAGATAAAGATAGCGCTGATGGCTTCCCCAAATGGAAGGATAGCGAAAAGTCTGTTCGATGTTGAAGTTTGGCAATTCTGAAAAACTAATCTTATGAGAACACAGGTCTGACCCAGTTTGGTACCAACCCTCATATTCGTAACCTGCACAAACCTCCGTTGGTTTGAGTCCTTTTGAAAAAGCAAAATCTAATGCTTCTTTTCGGGCTTCGTTCCATCGGAAATAATCAGACACGATCGATGTGGAAAATGCGATGTATAAGAAACAAACAACGGCCGTTGCTATACTCCTCATAGGAGTTAGTCTTTCAAGAGGGCAGTTTTTAAAAATACAGAGAAGGCTCAGGGGTAAAACCGGAATGAAATACCGATCAAATTGAGTCCCTCTAAAGCACATAAAAATAAAGTAGATGAGCGATGACCAGAGAATTACTTCTGCGTAGTGGCTCCTTTCCTTATCATTCCAGAGAATCGCAAACCCTCTAAGAATTCGAACCATTCCCATCAAGCCTAGGAAAAGAAGAACCCATCGAAAATAATCCGGAAAAATGGTTTCCGGTGTTCCCGGCAGTAGGACGGGCAGAATTCCAACTTTATCTAAAACATTTCCATAAAATGGCGGAAGAAGGGGCGACTTGAAAACCGCCCAATTAATCACATGGAGAAAAAAACCGATGCAAAAAATGGATAAGCACCATTTGAATGTTTTCTTTTCCTGAGGACTCTCGACTCCTTTTATAGGTAGCAAAAAGAATGGCAGGGCTGTCCACCCTAAATAAATGAGTTGTCGACTGATTCTAATAAGGACCCCGGGATTGGGAGAGAAACTTGAATCTGGCACTTTTACTGGAGACAGACCAGTCCACCACCACTGAATGACAACCAAAGGAAATACAAACAGCATGACAGGATAGCTTCTTCGAAAAACTTGGGAGACACTTTTTAGACCATCCTTTGGGCGAAAATCCAAGTTTTGAGCAATTACCATTGCGAACGGAATAAAGATCGCCAACTGACGCTCAGAAACGGCTACAGCATTACTCAAAAGAGCCAGAACCCAAGAGTTGAATGTCTTTTTCTTAAGAAACCAACTGAGACTCCACAAGCTTAAGACCCACAAAAAAAATGCAGGTGCGTCTGTCATAAAGGACAGGCTAGGTTGAAGATAAGGAACAAAAAAGAAAGTGGCGATGGCCCCAAGAACAAAGTGCATAGAAGAATTCCCGTTAATCGCTTTCTGGCACAAGCGAACCATAACAAGGGCTGCGCTCACTGCACTCAGAATCCCCATCCATCTTAAAACTAGAAATGGTTCTTGCCCTGGTTTTAAAAGGAGCAAACCTAGAAGCACCTGCGGAATAGCATAAGCGTATTGTCCAGAACTAACGACAAACTTACCCGCTGCGAGAGAGTCTACTACGTTTCGAGTGTAAACCCAGTCATCATTCAAAGGAAATTGCCCCCAAGGGGAGATGAAATAAACAGAGATTGAAACCAAGAGGAGAAACAGGACTAACAATTGATTCGCTCTTTTTCTACCACGAGTGGTCGATTCATAACCTGAGTATGAATGGACCCGATATATTCCCCAATAATTCCAATGAAGAACAACTGAACGCTCGCAAAAAAGAAGAGGCCTATTGCAACTGGAGCAGTGCCCACAGTAAATCGGTCCCAATAAATAATCTTGTAAACCAAATAACCAAGAGCCACTAAAAAGCTGACAAACGCCATTAGAAAGCCTGTCATGGTAGCAAGACGCAGGGGTACCTTTGAATGATTCGTGATTCCCAACATGGCCATATCGTAAAGAGTATAAAAATTGTTCTTGGTGATTCCTCTTTTGCGCACGGGTTGGTCATAGGGAAGCTTAACTGAGTCGTAACCCAAGTCAGAAATTAAACCTCGAAAATAAGGATAGGGGTCACCGATCTCTCTCAGTTTTTGTATGACAATCTGATCATAGAGACCAAATCCGGTGTGATTTTTTGTGAGTTCGATATCAGAAAGTCTCGAAATAAATTCATAAAAACATTTTCTAATGATCCACATGAGTGGGGTCTCTGCCGATTGTGCCTTTACAGCCAAAACCATTTTGGGACCCTTTTCCCATTGTGAAACCAATTCGGGAATTAGGCTCGGAGGATCTTGGAGATCGGCCACCAGTGAAATAACAGCGTCACCTTTCGCCTGCAAAAGACCGTGAAAGGGTGAGCGAATATGACCAAAGTTTCGTGTGTTAACGATGACTTTGACTTGCTTATCTTGGGCAGCGATTTGTCTTAAAATTTCCACAGTTTTATCTTTGGAGGCATTATCTATAAAAAGGTGTTCATATTGATATTGCGGCAGTTTTTCTGCAAAGACCTGTTTAACTTGGCGATAGACCTCGGCTATATTTTCTTCTTCGTTGTAACAAGCGGTGACGATAGTAATAGTCTTTATCCAATTCATAATATGTCTTAAGTCCTTTTCCGTTGGTAAACCCTTACAGAACCGTCGCGAACAACTTTATAGGACTCTTCCAATTTAAAACGAAACTTATCCGAAAGATAAGTAAAATCTTGCCTCCAAAAAATACAGATATCAAAATTTGTATTAAAAAATTTGTTTTCCATCTCCGAAGTCTGAGATTCCGAAAAAGTAACTCCCGGGTCCCACCAAGAAGGCATTCCCAAAGGAGGGACAACCCCAAAAGCAGCGTAGGCAAACTGTAAGCGCGGCCCCACTGAATCAAGAGCGAACAGGCCAACTGTCATTAATACAAAAGGCAACATTGTATTTGTTCTCTTTGAGATGCTTTTTGGAAATCTGGTTTCAATGAAGCACAAGAAAAGCGCACAAAGTGAAAGGATCATCAATTTAGATATGACAACCACAGTTAACCGCTGACTTTGAACGAATCGATCGCTCGAAGGATAGGCCCTCCCTGAAATGCCTAAGTAGCTAGAGATCATCTCAAATATATTCACTTCCAAGAAATGGAGAACTACCACTGCTGCTATTGCCGAAAGAAATATGGCTATTAAAGCTTTATATCTGCTTGTCTTTGATGCAACTAAGGCCGCTGAGCAGGTCAGAATAGTAAGTCCTGCTGCATTCGGCTTGGAGAGACTGGTTAGAGTCAGAACCCCCACAAAAAAAACAAAATCACTCCTTCTAATTTTTGGCTGGGTTAATAGGACAAGAGTACTGGTGAATAAAAGCGTGCAGAGCGATGAGGTGATCGAATTATACCACCAGTAAGATAAGGGAAAAAAAGCAAGAGCTGCAAACAGTAAAGAGATTGTCCAAGCCTTTAGAAAAGGTAACCCCATTCTAACCAAAAGCCACAACTGCGATAAGAAACAAATAATCGCCCAAATTGCGGAAATACGAACCAAAGAATTCCAACTTAGCCCAAACCACTTGAAAGCGTACCCAGCTCCCGCCGAGAATAAAGGCGGAGTGGCCTGAACAAAATCATGGTAGGCCCTTTGCCCCAAAAAAAGACGGTAACCCACATCAATCAGTGCACTGGAATCAAAGGCGCCAAACTGTCGTTTTCCAAAAAAGTTAATGACCCCAAAAACAAGTAGGGCTCCACAACCGGTTACAATTAAATGCTTTATTCGATTTAGTCTTGGCATTGATAGGGCTCAGATTGAATAAAACAGAGATTACATTACTCCCTGTTTAGCCTCAGCGATTTATGATGTCTACCTCAAAAACCTTCCTGGTAACGGGTGCAACGGATCCCCAAGCCAATTCAAAAACTGACTCACCATTGGCACAACTTGGTCTGACAATGACAGAGGCGTAATCTCCAGTTTTCCCAGGCCCCGTAACAAAATACAGTTAATATGATTTTTAGTATTTTTTTTATCATTTCTCATAGCTGAGAAAATATCGTTTCGTTCCACAGTCAACAACTCGGGTATAAATTTTTCAAATAGCGGTTTAAGAGGGGCTATCATCTTTTCAAAGGCAAGATCATCAATGAGCTCAAGCTGCCTTGAAACAAAAGCTGCCGCGCTCATTCCGATGGAAACCGCCACGCCATGGGGAATTCGATAGTTTGTAGCAGACTCGAAAGCATGCCCAAAGGTGTGTCCAAAATTTAAAAGTCTTCTAGATCCCTGATCGAGTTCGTCTTCTTCAATAAAACATTTCTTAATCGCTAAAGCTTCGCGAACCAAATCTGAGATGATAGGCTTTCTTAAAATGGCTAAAGGCAAAGCTGCTACCGTCCTTTTAAAGCTCTCTTCGCCCGAAATAATCGCCAATTTTATTATCTCACCTAAGCCCGAACTCCAATCATCATCAGATAATGAAGATAGAACCTCAGAACAAATATGAACCGAGTGAGGAGGATAGAAATAACCAAGCTGATTTTTATAGTTACCAAAATTTATCGAACTCTTACTTCCAATACAACTGTCTCCCTGGGCTAACAGAGTAGTCGGAATAAACGACCACCTGATCCCTCGAAGAAGCAAATTCGATGCAAAGGCTCCCACATCTTGAGTAATACCTCCACCCACAACCACTAAGTTTGCATCTTTTCGAAAGTTTCTACTTAACAACCATTGAAAAACTGGAACCAGCGCATGGTACGATTTGTTCGTCTCCACCGCTTCGAGCGCGAAGACATCTTCCTTTTCAGAGATTCCCTCAAAGGCAGCGGAATAAAGCTGCAATACTTTTTTGTCCACTAACAAAAAATTTCTGCCCGGCTGTTTTGCATTCCTCAAGCAACTCAGAAAAGACGGCTCGAAACACACCTGATAATTGTGCACCCTGCTAGTAACCAAAAAATTTTTCATACAAATCTCTAAAGAATGGTGAATCCGCCATCAACAATCAAAGATTGACCGGTAATGTAAGTGTTTTTATCAGAACACAAAAACCCCACAAATTGAGCAACTTCTTTGGGATCTGCCAATCTTTTTAAGGGGATCAGTTCCTTTATTTTTTTAATTTCCTCAGGAGAATTGTTTTTCCGAGTTAATTCCGTATCTAAAAACCCAGGACAAACCGAATTAATCAAAATACCGTATTCACCATACTCAACTGCAATAGCTCTGGTAAGACCATCAAGTCCAGATTTAGCAGCAGTATAGGTAGAACGTTTTGCTTTGCTTACGATAGCAAATATAGAGCTAATATTGATAATGCGGCCATAATTTGATTCGCGCATTGATGGTAAAAACCCTTTTAGCAACTGGCGTGGAGCTGACAAATTCACTTGAAGAGTTTGTTTCCAAAGCTCCTCTGAGGAATCCACCAACGTTTCAGGAAAATTTATTCCGGCGTTGTTTACTAAAACACTAAAGCCCGAAGATCGGTTTACATTAATAAACTTCTCAATCGAGTCGGAACACGAAAGCTCTAGTTCGTCTCTGGAGGGAGCAAAAACCTCGAGTTTATAGTTCTTTAAAACCGCCACGATCTCTCGACCAAGACCACGAGAGCCACCAGTAACTAAAGCCTTTTTTGTTCCTGTCATTGAGTTAGATTCATACTTCGAATGGAGTTGTCATACCGCTCTTGCATCATAGCAAGACGGGCATCGTCTTCTCGATGAATGGCCCCATAGTATTCTTTCTTGTTTTTCAGCCACATGATTTCGAATTCTACTGCTTTTAGAAAAGCTTGTTCGGTATTTTTAATCGCGCCGGGGCACTGGAAGACCACTTTTCGAGTTTCAAAACGATCTAAATGTCCTTCAGGAAATTTTTGAAAGAAGGGAAGAGAGTGAACTGAAACCGCTCCACCAACAACTACTTTTTTCCCCGCTGCTTTTGCTTTTGCTGCCATAGTTAAACAAATATCTAAAATTTGCTCATTATTAACACTGTCCCGATTTAATCCCATCGAACCGGTAAGATCTACTCGCCCCAAAACAATTCCATCTAAATCTTTACATTCGGGGAGCTTCAACATCTCGTCGAAGTTTTTGCAGGCAGTGATTGTTTCTAAATTGATCAAGAAGTCCATCTCTTCTCGAACCTCCGGAGAGAAAGCGATTTTGGTTGCAGCGATATATTTCTTCAATGCGTAGGGAGTTTCGACCATCGGACCAACCAGATGATTAGTTCCCAACGAACCCGCTTCAAACATATCTTTTATGGCTTCGCATCCACCTACTTTGATGGTCAGATCCAAATTTGCTCGGGTGGCGATTTCTTTAAGCCTCATGGCCTCTTCCATTCGAGTACCTTCAGCTTCGAACTCAGCTTTAACACCACTCACATGGAACTTGTCGCGCATTTCGCTTAGCAAGTTCACCATTTTTTTCTCGAGTAAATTCATCGCTAAACCTCCAAATTTATTTTGATATTACTAAATCCAGACAGGCTAATTTTCAAGCGGTTTCACGATTAGATTGTCGAGGAGCTCTGCGCGATCCAAAAAGGGCGCCATGTCTTCCAAAGGAGCGGATACCATTCGTCCGTCCTCTAGTTTCTTCGAGCTGAGCTTCGGCGCAAATTGCTGATTAAGATCCAGAATTACCTCACAAATTTGTGGCCCTTCATTATGGAGTGTTTGCTTAATGATTGGGGCCATATCCAAACCCTGGCTAATCTTTTGATACGAAATTCCATAAGCAGATGCTAGCTTCTCATAATTTGGAAATCCCAGACCGCTTTCAGTACCACAGCCCACGATATTGTCTGGAAAGTAGTTCTGTTGAGTCTGCCGGATTGAGTGGTAGCCCTGATTGTTCAAAATAAAAATTTTGATGGGAAGTCGGTGAGTCACAATGGTTTGCAATTCCTGCAAGTTCATCTGAATGCTCCCATCTCCCGCAAGACAAATAAGTCGTTTGGGTTTTTCAGAAAAATAGGCACCCAGTGCTGCAGGAAGATCGTAGCCCATCGAGGCGCAGCCGGAATTGGTATAAAGCCGCTGTCCCCTTTTAATTTTAGCCGCCTGAAAAGTGACAACACACGCGGTGCCATCGCCCGTAACGATCCTTTCATTTTCTTCAAGTTGATCGGTAAGAACATCGATAAAACAATAGGGATTTACGCAGTTCTTGGTGTCCCAATAAGAATCTTGTGTGACTGGATATTTTCTTTTTCTCTCAAGGGACCACTGAAGCCATTTTTGATGCTCTTCATTTCTTTCAAGTTTCGGTCTCTTTAAAATGTCTTTCATCACTTGGGCTACATCCGCATGAATGGAAAGATCAACTTTCAGAGTTGGTTTTTTTAGTTCAGCTTCATCAATATCGACCATTACTTTGAAAGCTTCTCTAGCAAAAGCACCCCAATTGTAACTAATTTGGCGAATATTCATTCGACATCCAAGAATTAATAAAAAATCTGAGTTCTGGACTACAAAATTACCCGGCCTATCCCCGATTGTTCCCGGTCTGCCACAATAGAGAGGATGCTCGTCCCACAGAAGATCGTGACAGTTCCAGGCGGTGACCGCGGGAACTCCTAAATAATCTAGAACCTGAAGATACTGATCATATGCCCCGGATAAACGAATCCCAGAGCCAGCCAAAACCACCGGACGTTTTGCTGACTTAAACCTTTTTAATAACTCATCGACTAGAGAAGTTTTTAGTTTTGGAAATTCGAACTCTGAAACTTCTTGGGGGTTAAATCCTTTTAACGCGTCTGTCTCAATCAAAGCACCTTGAATGTTTATTGGTATATCAATCCAAACAGGTCCGGGACGGCCAGATTGCGCCAGATAAAGAGCTTTTTCGAGGTGATATCTAATAGTCGTGGGATCTTCAATAATAACTGCATACTTAGTTACGGGTTCTACAATCCGGATAATATCAACTTCTTGATCACCCAATTGTCTTAGAGGAAGCTGAGTACTTCGAACTAAAGTTTCCCATTTTACTTGCCCCGAAATAACCACCATTCCTTGGGAATCTACGTAGGCACCATATACGCCGGTCAGCGCATTAGTTCCTCCTGGACCAGTAGTTACATTGACAGCGGCAAGTCGATTGGACATTCGATAATAGCTCTCAGCTGCCATTGCACAGGCTTGTTCATGGTGACAGGCAACATACTCCAAACCCTTACATCGACCGAAAGCATCGTTCAGGTGCATGGCTCCACCACCCGTCACCATGAACACATGTTTGATACCAGCTTCAGCAAGCTTCTCGGCAACGTAATCCGCTACTCGCTTTTTCATAATTCGTTTTCTCTCCAAGGCGCCTTACCAGAATCCCAGAGCGCTTGAAGTTCGTGTTTGTCTCTTAAGAAATCCATGGGCTGCCAAAATCCTTCATGTTGATACACTTGAAGTTGTCCTGCTGCCGCCAGCTTAGAAAGAGGTTCTCTCTCAAGCACACACGTTTCGTCCGTAGAAAGGTATTCTCTGAATTTTTTATTAAAAAAGAAAAACCCGCCATTGATCCAGCCCTGGGTTCCTTGGGGTTTTTCCGCAAAAGCCTCTGCCTTGCTCCCATTCAACTTAATTTCGCCAAATCTAGCCCGAGGCCGCACTCCCAGAACAGTACCAGTACATTCGTTTTTAGCATGAAAACTAAGTTCGTCACTCAAATTAACATCGGTAAGACCATCTCCATAAGTCAGTGCAAAATTTTCGGCATTGTTCAAAACACCTGTCTCATCTAGAGCACGAGCCACTCTTCCGCCAGTCTGGGTATGGAGTCCCGTATCAACGATTCGAACTCGCCAACGTTCCTGATTAGTAGTCCCCCCCCAAGGCTTAGGTGTTTTGAGCAGGTCATTTCTGTGATCAATTTCTAGGTGATGGTGGTTAAATTGATAATTTAGAAAATAATCTTTGATGTCCCAGGCTCGATATCCAGCACAAATAACAAAATCATTAAAACCATGTGCATAATAAAATCTCATGATGTGAAG
>JBJSXY010000395.1:0-3379 GCA_046086625.1 Pseudomonadota bacterium
ATTCAAGCTCAAGCGCAAATTCAACAAGCCCAAATTCAAACGAGTACGCAAAAAGAAATGGCTCAACTCAGTTCACAAACGGCTTTGGCTCAAGCCCAAGCTCAGCAAGATGTAGCCAAAATGAATAATGATGCCCAAACACAGCGCTTACAAATTAATTTATCAGCTCAACAGCAAGTGAGAAATGAGCAACGCCAGTCCGAAGCAGAGCAAATGGCTTTAGAGCGACAATTATCAGCTCAAAAAGTAGCTCTTGCAATGCAACAAGCGGATCAGCAAATTTTAATGGTTCGGCAAAACAACGAAGCAGTGAAGTTACAACAAGCTTTAGCAGGATCCCAGGCTACTTCTTCCTCCCAGATAAATGCCGCATCAACAAGAAGCGCTGGCGGTAGTCCCCTTTCTGCTGCATTAGCTGCACAAGCAAAAGAAAATGATGCTGCTACAACAAGAGCAGCACAAACCGCAACAGGTTTAAGAACAGCATCAGGTTCAGCAAGAGGCCTTGTGGATGCTCCGAATCGATTATTGGCATCGGCTGATGAAGGCATAATGAGTGCAGCTGAAAACATTCCGACTTTAAGAAATGCCATGGGCCGAACTTACGGATTGGGTCGAGGTATTCGAAGAGGGCTTGCGTCTTCCAGAGGTCCGTTGACCAATGCGCGAAGTCCCTATCGAAGTGGATTATCCATGGCAGCAGCAGGTTCCTTCTCGGAGGGAAGAGCTTTAAGGCAACGTGATTTAACCCAGTTTGTGAGTGAAGCCGAAGGAAGGGCCACTGATGCTCAGATTGTAGAAGCCAGACGAACTTACCGATCAAACCAGGGGAGTAGTACTCACTAATCGCGAAAGAGTTTTAAGTAGGGTCCGAGTTACCGGGGTGTAAAAAAAGTAGGCGCAATTGCCCGAAAGGCATTGCGCCTTTTTTTATCTGTATGACTGAATAAGCTTAATTCCGCAAAAGGAAAGCCGTACCTTTATGAAGAAAATGACATAATTGCGTAGTAGCTCTGAGTGCTGCAAATCAGGTAAAATTAAGAGAAATCTTAGCACGTATGTTACACAGTTTTACCTTCATTTTATTTATCTTGGCCAGTGTTTCAGTTTCATTAAATGCTGAAAACAGTTTGGAGAGATTCCAATCACGGGCAGCTCAAAGCGTAAGAGATTCAGAAAATTTAACTAAAGCGCAATTTGCAGTTAATTTAGTGGCTCCTAAATTTTACCCAGACAAAGATGGCAATCCAGCCTTGTGGAGAATGGTACCAAACTCCATTGCTTCGGGAAAACCCCGAGTGGACGTAATTCCATTTGATACCGCGAGCGGATTAACTAATTGGGCAGGAAGTTGGGGAGGCAATTATGTATCAGACAAAAGTGGATTAGCTTCTTTAAAAAGTTTGAGTGCCTTGAATAACTCAAGCGAGGAGCAAGATGGGTTTATTGGAATTTCGAGTTTAGAGAGTCTAAATAGCAGCCAGATGGCGACCTATTTTGGCAACGAAACTTCTCGATTTCCCGCAGCGAGCAATACGATTCAAAAAATTCCAGTGGTTTTTAAAAGCGTTTCTTTTGGCGCTCAGGGACTAGTTAACTTGAATGTTCAAGTGGGAGTGATGAACATTGACATTCCAGTGCCCCTTCCTGGCGGCTGGTATCAAGAAGCGTATATTAAAGCGCCCAATGCAGGTGCGAACGACCAGTTTGGGCGGGCGGCTGTTATTTCTGGAGATACTTTAGTGGTGGGGGCAGATTTTGAAGATAGTGACCAAACCACAATTACCAATGGAACCACAGCAAGTTCCAATAATAATAGAACCGATAGCGGAGCTGTTTATATTTACCAAAGAACCGGATCGATTTGGACGCAAGAAGCCTACATCAAGGCACCCAATGCGGATGCATCCGATCTCTTTGGTTATATTCCTTCGGCTTTGTCAGGAAATACTCTTGTAGTCGGGGCGTATGCTGAAGACAGCAATCAAACGACAATTACCAATGGCACTACGGGTAGCTCAAACAACGATTTGGATGCGAGTGGAGCCGTTTATGTATTTCGAAGAATTAATTCAGGGGGAAATAATACGAGCTGGGTTCAAGAAGCTTATATTAAAAGTCCAAATAGCGATGCTCAAGATTACTTTGGGTTTGCAGTGGGAATATCGGGAGATTTGTTAGTTGTTGGAGCTCCGAACGAGGATAGCAATCAAACTACGATAACAAATAGCACAAGTGCTAGTTCTGATGATACTTCGACTGACAGCGGTGCGGTTTATGTATTTTGGAGAACGAGTTCTAATTGGACTCAGGAAGCTTACATCAAGGCTTCCAATGGCGATTCAGGGGATTGTTTTGGAAAGAGCATTGGCATTTCGGGTGATACTCTGGTGGTGGGTAGCGATTATGAAGACAGCAGTCAGACGACAATAACAAATGGTCCGAGTGCGAGTACGGACAATACTCTCTTAAATAGTGGCGCTGCTTATGTTTTCAAAAGAACTTCTTCGGGATGGATACAGGAAGCTTATCTTAAAGCTTCAAACGCGGGATCCGGGGATAGTTTTGCTGGATTTTTTCGAGGAGCTAGAGTTTCTGGAGACCGGATTGTTTTAGGGGCTCCGTTTGAAGATAGCAATCAATTGACTATTACAAATGGCACAACGGCTAGCAGTAATGATTCATCTATTGATAGTGGAGCTGCGTATGTTTACAAAAGGAGCACGGCGGGGTGGGCTCAAGAAGCGTATTTGAAACCTTCAAATTCAGATCCGGGTGATAATTTTGGGCGCTCGGTGGATATCTCTGGGGATGCGATTGTGGTGGGAGCTTGGAAAGAAGCGAGTAACCAAACCACCATTACGAATGGGACATTCGCTAGCAGCGATAATTCTGCACCCAATAGTGGAGCCGCCTATGTTTTTAGAGGAAACAGCGGTGCTTGGACACAAGAAGCCTATCTGAAAGCTTCTAATGGAGAGAGTGGAGTAGCGGGGACATTAACGACTTGGGGTGTTGGCGATCAATTTGGTCTGTTTACCTCAATCTCCGGCGATACGATTGCGGTGGGATCCTGGCATGAAGACTCCAACCAAACCACTATTACTAATGGTCCCACGGCAAGTTCTGATAATTCTCTTCCTGATAGTGGAGCGGTCTATGTTTTTAGAAAAGCTGAACTTTCTATGAATCCTTCAGTGAGCTCAGTAACGCCATCCAGGGCTCTTTGTCCCGGAAATAGTATTGTCATCATCGGCAATGGCTTTATGAAAGATGCTTTAGTGAGAGTGGGCGATCAACCTTGTATTTCAAAAACCACTCAGGGTGCCAATGAAATTGTGTGCGAATTGCCAGCGCAACCAAACTCAATTCCAGGAAC
>JBJSXY010000396.1:0-3917 GCA_046086625.1 Pseudomonadota bacterium
AAGCGCGGCAATATCGTTCTCTCCCGTCGTCTGTTGATGATGGAAGAACGCGCTCGAATGAAAGAACAAACCTTATCTCAGATCTCAGAGGGTATGGTCGTAGAAGGAATGATCAAAAATCTAACCGAGTACGGTGCCTTCATTGATCTCGGCGGATTAGATGGATTACTCCACATTACAGATATGTCTTGGGGAAGAATTAAGCATCCTTCCGAACTCTTTAAAGTTGGGGACAAAATTAAAGTGAAAGTTCTCAAGTATGATGAAGAGAAAGAGAGAGTAAGCTTAGGCTATAAGCAACTTCTCCCAGATCCGTGGAATACCGTTCATGATCGCTACACTATCGGCATGCGCGTAAAGGGCCATGTGGTCAGCTTAACTGATTACGGTGCCTTCGTAGAGCTCGAGCCTGGTGTTGAAGGCTTGGTCCACGTATCTGAAATGTCTTGGACTCAGCGAGTGAAACATCCGTCGAAACTCGTTAACGAAGGAGACATCGTAGAAGCACTTGTTTTAGATATCGACACGGCAAATCGACGTATTTCCATGGGAATGAAACAAATCGAGCCGAATCCCTGGGACATCATAGCGGAAAAGTATCCAGCCGGAACCCGCTTAAAGGGCGTTGTGAAGAACACAACTGACTTCGGGATCTTCGTCGGCGTGCCTGAGGGCGTGGATGGTTTAATTCACGTAAGTGACCTCAGTTGGGATGCAAAACCAGCCGATCCTAATACTCTCTTCAAAAAGGGAGATGAAGTGGACTGTGTGGTGCTTTCTATCGATAAAGCTGCTGAAAAATTCAGCTTGGGTATTAAGCAACTCTCATCAGACCCTTGGCAAACAACTGCGGACAAGTACCCAGTTGGCACTCGATTACACGGCAAAGTCACCAAGATTGCTGACTTTGGCGTATTTGTGGAAATCGAGCCGGGCGTCGAAGGCCTCCTCCATGCTTCTGAACTCGAAGGCGAAGGAAAGCCGAAAGATCGCTTGAAAGAAATGAAAGAAGGCCAAGAGCTTGAGTGCATGGTAACTGCCATTGACATGAAAGAACGTAAGTTCTCGTTATCAGTGCGAGCTTTAACTCGTGCAGAAGAACGAGAAAATATTCGTCAATACTCTCAACAGCAAACTCAGAGCTCCCGAGCTACTTTGGGAGATCTCTTAGCTGAGAAGCTTAAAGGCAGCGACGATAACAAGTGATGCAAGGACTTCTTAGATTCTGGGGCACAGCAGTTTTGCTGTGCCTCACGCTTTTCTTCGCTGTAGCTACTCTGGCTATCATTTCCAATACGTGGTTTGCTGACGACCATTTTCCCGGTGGACAAGACCGAGTGGCTATTATTGATCTCAAAGGAGTTATCTACAAAAGCGGTTCCTTCACTCGAAAAGTCTCTCGTCTTTTGGAGGATGGAAAAGTAAAAGCCTTAGTGGTTCGAATCAACTCTCCGGGGGGATTAGTCGGTCCGTCGCAGGAGATTTTTCAGATTCTAAAAAAGGCCAATGAAAAGGTTCCTGTTATTGCGTCAATTGGGTCTGTGGGTGCGAGTGGTGGCTATTATGCAGCCTTAGGGGCAAGAAAGATTTTTGCCAATCCAGGTTCTCTTACTGCCAGTATCGGGGTCATCTCTGAGTTCGCAAATCTCGAGAAACTCTATCAGTGGGCAAAAATAGACCGCTTTGCTCTGAAATCGGGAAAGCTAAAAGACGTCGGATCAGAAACCCGCAAAATGACTCCTGAAGAGAGAGAGTTTCTGACTGCCATGCTGAACGACATTCATGATGAATTCAAAAAGACAGTTCAAACCCAAAGAAAACTCACTCCTGAGGAAACTGAAAAGTGGACGGACGGAAGAGTGATGACGGGTTCTCAAGCGTTCAAAGCAAAACTCGTGGATGGTTTGGGCGGAATCGAAGATGCATTAGTGGAAGCCAAGCGAACTGCGAATCTTCCGGAAAAAGCTCCCGTGGAATACCCCGAAAGTCAGAGAAAAGGCCTCCTTCGGGAACTTCTTTCTTCGGATGATGAAGATTCCATGATGGGAAAATTAGCCGACGCGCTTCTAAGGCCTAAGTCAGGGTGGCGTATTCTTTTGTTGGCTCCGATTCAGTAGCCGAACACTTCTCGTGCATTATCATGAAAAAATCCTTGCCAATCTTTTTCGGGAATAATCTTTTTCATAAGCTCAATGTACGAGCGCATTTCGACTAAAGGCCAATCACTGCCGTAGAGAAACTTTTTTGGATTTTCAACGTAAGCATAGAACCACTTCACAGGTTTAATGATGACCTCTTCTATGTTCTCGTCTGTCATCTGTGAAATGTCTCCAAGGATAAGGCCAGAGACATCGACAAATACATTTTCATTCTTATAAACCACTTCCGCTGCAGAGTTGAACCAGGGATTGCCCATATGGGCGATTACAAATTTTACCTTAGGAAATTCGACAGCTAATTCGTCGATTTGAAGTGGATCTGCATACTTTACCTTTGCCATTTTGTCGTAAGTATCCCCGGTATGAAAAACAACAGGGAGCTGGTACTTCTGTGCTAACCGGTAAAACCCCCGATAGAATGGATCGGTTGCCCACTTGGGCACATAGCCAAGATACACTTTAATACATTGAAATCTTCCTTCTTTAATTCCTTTTTCAACTTTTTTAACTGTGTCGTTTTCATGAAGACCGACACAAGTTTTCCATTTCACTGCACCTTTTTGATCCACGACTACTTTAAAATTTTCCTCTTCTGTAAGGTGCACGACTCCCGCTATGACAGAATTTTTTTGAAATTCATCTAAAAGCGTTTGAGAGGGCTGATTGAAGGTTTTTAGTTTTTTCGAATTGAAGTGCAAATGCGCATCAAAGATCTTGAGGGAATCGGTTTTTATAGACTTTTGGCTACAAGAACAAAGCACTAATCCGATTACGAAAAAAATGATATTCATAGATTAAAATTACGGATTGGGTTCTTCCGAGTCAATCACTTCAGATTCTTCTTCGACCTTATTTTCAAAGGAGTCTTTAACCTCCCACAGAGTTTCTGTTAAAGCAGTCTCATATTCTGTTTCATCAATGAACTTCATAGAAAGCATCACTTTCAATATCTTTTCGATTCTGGTTTGAGCCCAAGTCGAGAGTTTCTTATCGTTAAAATACGAATGGTATTTTTTCGGAGACGGGAGAAGAAGCGCTAAGAAAGCCCCTTGCTTCGCAGTGAGTTCGGCGGGAGAACGGCCAAAATAATGTTGAGAAGCTTCTTTAATTCCATAAAGACCTGGGCCCCATTCCACCATGTTTAAATAGAAAGCCAGGATTTCACTTTTAGATAAAACCTTGGCCATTTTCTGCGCCCAAAAAAACTCTTTAAATTTTCTCCAAAGAGTTTTCTCTTGGCCTAAATAAACATTTTTTATAACCTGCTGCGTTATGGTGCTTGCCCCTCTTGCGAACTTTCCTTCTTCTAGGTCTTTCTTGATTGATTCTCTGAGCTCATGATAGTCCACTCCCTCGTTGCTGAAAAAACTCGTATCTTCTGAGGAAACAACCGCTCCCATGGCTTGAATGGAAATTTGAGACAACGGAACCCAAGAAGCCGTGCCGGGGCCCATCATCTTGGTGCTTTTTATGTCCCCCGGTAATTCGATAGGAACTATTACTTGCCCGCGCAGTTCCGAAAAATTGGGAACTTTCGTAAAAGTTTCTACTACCAGTGCCACTCCTGCTCCTAGCAGAATGACGCAGGAAAATACGATCACTAGGGTCAGTCGACTTAATTTTTCCATCGTTTTAAAATTTGTAGGTTTGCAAACAAGCTATTATCTTATCAGGATCTTCTTTTTTGGGAAAAAGGCTATTTATGAATGTGGATCACTTGATTCTAAAAGGGGTCAAGCAGAACAATCTTAAAAATAT
>JBJSXY010000397.1:0-5250 GCA_046086625.1 Pseudomonadota bacterium
TTCATTTGCATCAAGTGCTTCATGATAAACGACATATCAAATCTCGCATTGTGAGCTACCCAAGTCGCATCTCCCACGAAATCTAGAAACTTTGGCAAAACTTCATCAATTAAGGGGGCATCTTTCACCATGTCGTTGGTAATTCCGCTAATAGCCGTTGCTTCTGGTGGAATAAGCCGTTTGGGATTTACAAGTGAGTGGAAAGTATTTTGGGTGTCTATTTCGTTCCCAAATATCTTAACGGCCCCAATTTCTATGATTTCATCACCCCAGGCAGATAGCCCAGTTGTTTCTAAGTCAAAAACCACATGTTCATCGAGTCCTAACGAAAGCTGCATGAAATTTCCCCAAAACTTTCTCTTACCCAATATCGAAAAGACGGGCAAGATACAGTTTACTTGACATTGGCCGTCGAAAAGAGTGTTTTGCCGTTGATATGCTTCAAGATAATCAATACTTAAAACAAGAATACCTGCTATCTCAAATTGAGCATCGTTATGGGCAGAACATCCATATTTTGAGTGACCCCTACTTATTCACAACGCTAGCGCGACTAGGGCGCCCTGATTGCAAGCAGCCACTCATCAACTCCCTTCTCAACACTCTTTATCGAGAAATGGTGAAAGTAGTGGTGAACCAGGAATTTCCCATCGTGGAAACTACTGTTGAAACCCGTATGAAAGCCCAGCACCCGCAAGGCGCTTTCAAAGCCAAAATTATTGATCCCAATACGAAAGTAACCTGTGTCAGTTTGGCTCGCGCTGGGACGGTTCCTTCTCAAATTTGTTTTGATGCATTTAATTATTTTTTAAATCCAGATGGGGTACGGCAAGATCACATCAGCATCAATCGCAAAACGGATTCAAAAGAACAAGTGATTGGAACCCAACTCGGGGGACTCAAAATTGGGGGCGACGTGCAGGACCGCATCGTTATCGTACCCGATCCGATGGGAGCTACGGGCTCTACCATTCTTTCAGCGATTGAAATTTATCAAAAACTTGGAAAGCCCAAAAAATTCATCGCAGTTCATTTAGTGATTACCCCCGAATACTTGAAGCTTTTGCGACAGACTGATCCGAGTGTCATCGTTTATGCTTTGAGGCTTGATAGGGGCTTAAGCGCCCCTGAAATTTTAAATACAGTTCCTGGCACTCATTGGGAGCAGGAAAAAGGATTAAACCCCAAGCAATATATTGTTCCCGGTGCCGGCGGCTTAGGCGAAGTCATCAATAACTCTTATGTTTAGTATTTTAGGAATCGCATTTGGTGGAATTTTTCTGGGGATGGCGCTCGCCGTTTTAATTACAAAGAACAGTCCGCCAAAGCCTATTCAGTTTGCGCCGCCAGAAGATGATGAAGCGAGAGATCCTAAATCAGTTCGAGCCCTCACTCTGAGCGATCTCTATAAGCTGGGAGAAAAAATCTGCGAAAAAAATGAGCTAGTTTTGAAAACAACCATTCCCATTGACGAGACTGAAGTTTATTGGGTCGCTGAAAGTAAGAATGAGCTTTTCTGGGGCAGCTATGTTTTGGGATTTCATCAAGCAACTCCTGAAAATCCCTATATTTCAATGACAACTATTCTTGAATTCAAAGATTTCATTAAGAGCGTCACAAGTGCAAAGGGTTTGTATTTGACGACTGGCTACTACACCAAAGATGTCTATCAGCCGCTCGAAGGGCCCAAAGTAAATCTCTACAATCGATTAAAAATTATCGATGAAATGAAAGAATTTGGCTTAAGTTTGTAGGAGAAAGTATGGCGATTCGAAAAGTTGCTGTGATGGGAAACCCCGTTTTAAGACAAGTGGCTCAGCCGGTTCCCGAAAAAGAAATTAAAACAGAGGCCATCCAAAACCTCATTCAGGACATGGTGGAAACCATGATGGAATATGATGGTCGAGGCCTTGCCGCCCCCCAAATCCATGAAAGCCTGCAAATTGTTGTCATGATCTGGGATTTTGAGGAAGGGGTAGAGCCCTATTTAAAGGTTTTAATTAACCCTGAAATTGAATTCTTAACTCAGGAAACCTCAACTTTCCCTGAGGGCTGTTTAAGTGTGCCGGGGCTTCAGGGAGATGTCCCTCGCCCTAATTGGATTAAAGTTCGAGCTCTCGATCAAGAAGGCGAGCGCATTGGATTTGAAGCCAAGGGGTTTGCGGCTACGGTCATTCAACATGAGTGTGATCATCTTCTAGGAAAGCTCTATATTGATAGAATGACGGACCTTACGCGATTAGCATTTACGAAAGAATATAGTCGGTATTTAAAACCCCTTTGCGAGACTTAAAGAAGCCGCTACACTCCTAGCCCTCATGAAAACGGAAAGTAAAAAGACCGCCAAAGAGAAGACTTCTGCGGCCCAAACCCTCAATTTTGATCTAATGCACCGCATTACCGATCGGGCCTATTGGCTAGCGCTTGAAATGATCCACTTGGCCAATCATCGACCTCAAAAAGAAAAGGGCGAACCCAAGGTCGGAGGGCATCCGTCTGCTTGTGCCTCATCGAAACACATTCTGGCAGCTATTCACTTAGTGATGAGAAAGCCTGAGGATTACTTAGCTTGTAAGCCGCATATTTCTCCCATGGATCACGCTTTTAATTTTCTCCTTCACAATTTTAGAGACAAAGAAGGAAACCGCATGGCTTTGGAAGATCGCCAAACTGCAATGCGGAACTTGAGACACTTTTCTAAAACTGGCGAACCGGTTTTCCAGTCTTATCATGCTGAAAGCGATCCGGATTCTTTTCGGTATTATCCCTCAGGATCCGTGGGCATTCCTCCAGTAAATGCTCTTTACACCAGTCTTGGTTACGCCTTTGCAAAAGATCATGGTTACGATCTCAAAGAAGATCCTACTTTTTATTGCATCATGGGCGATTCAGAATTTCGTGAGGGTTCTCTCATGGAAGCTATGCCTGATGCAGGTGAAAGACAGCTCGGAAATTTAGTTTGGATTGTCGATTACAATCGTCAAAATCTCGATGGGACTCGAATCCTAAACGAAGAAGCTTTGGGCGGCAGTGATGCAGATAGAATTTGCCGCTTGGGCGAAGCGAATGGTTGGCGAAGTGTTAAATTAAAACACGGCAAGATTCGTGAAAAAGCTTTCAAAAAACCCGGAGGCGAAGAACTTAAGAGAGTTTTAGATGAAGAAATCACAGATTTTGAACTTCAAGCTTTAATTGCCTCTCAAAACATGAAGCTGGTTCGAGATGTTCTTGGAAAAAAATCGGCCAAACTGCAAAAATTCTTAAAAGAAATGAGCGACAAAGAACTCAGCGATATTTTCTATAACTTTGGCGGGCACGATATTGAGAGTCTCGTAGAGGTTTTTCAAGAAGCGAAAAAGCATCCTAAGCGTCCAACTCTCTTAGTCGCTTATACAATCAAAGGCCATAGTCTTCGCTGTGCTGGTCATTCGGGAAATCACTCTGCAATGCCCGAAGAAGACGAGCTTATTGAAATGAGTAAACGACTTGGAACTTCACATGAAGATCCTTTTCAAGATTTTGGGAGCCAGTCTGCAGAAGAAAAATTTCTCGCATCCCGACGTAAAGAACTAACCGATGGTATTGAAGATCTCATTCAACGAATTAACCAAAGACAAGAAAACTGGATTGAGCAAATTCGAGCCGTGGATTTTCCTTCGGATTTTGATATCACCGCTTTGAAATTCAGTCCGGTTGCACATACGCAATGGATGTGGGGCCAAATTGCAGCTAAGCTCGATAGACTCGCCCACGGGAATGCGAAAGTGGAAACCGAAAATGATCAGGCTTGGGCTAAAGTAGCGAAGTATTTCATGACCATGGCTCCCGATGTGGGAAGCTCCACAAATACAAGTCCCAACATGAATGGGAAACTCTACGGAGATATTGGACAAGAAGATTTTGAAGCTGAGTACGGAGCTAAAGATACCAAGGCGCCTGATGTCGTGCCTCATTTAGACAAACGAACTGGGCATATTCGATTTGAAATCGCTGAAGGCAACTGTATGTCCGCAGCAGGCTCGTTTGGTAAATTTTTCTATTTCACGGGAATTCCATTTTTCCCATCAATGACTATTTATGACTTCTTCATTAAAAGAGCTCATGATCAATTTTATTACAATCTCTATTGGCACTCTAGTTTTGCAACTTTAGGAACTCCCAGCGGGGTCACACTTGCAGCGGAAGGTGCTCAGCACTCTTGGAAATCGGATTTTCAAATTCCAAACTGTGTTACTTGGGAACCTTGTTTTGCTAAAGAACTTGAATGGATTTTGGCCGATCACTTAAAGAAGCATTTCACTCTTGAGAATCAGGACCGCGAAGCCATCTTGGTTCGATGTGTAACAAAGGGAATTGTCCAAAAAGAACTTTTAGAAAGACTCAAAAAACAAAAGCGCTTTGAAGGCCATGCGGATGCCGAAATCCTAGAATCTATTCGCCAGCACACTCTCAAAGGGGCTTATGCGTTAGTGGACTACCAGGGGTTTGAAGATTACCGACCGGGAGATAATGTCGTTCATCTCTTTGCCATGGGTGCACTTGTTCCCGAAGCTCTAAAAGCATCGGATAAACTGCTCGAAAAAGGAATTTACGCCAACGTGTTTGTGGTGACTAGCTCCGATCTTCTCTTAGGAAACTTCGCTTATCATGAAAATTACGAACACTTAAAAGAAGGTTTAGGAATTTCTGGAAATCTCTATCTCCACCGAGTTAATCCTAAAGAAATTTCTACTCAAGCAGAATGGATGTCTCTGAAAAGTGGAAGAGTTCCTGTCGTGTCGATTCACGACGGTGAGCCAGGTCTTTTGGATAACATCGGATCCATTGTGGGAGTAAAACATCATAGCCTTTCTATCCGAAAGACTTCTAAGTCTGGAACTACTTGGGATATTTTTGAGTTGCATCATTTAGATTCCGCTAGCATTGCAGAAACGGCTGAAAAAATGCTGGGAGAAGCGGCAGAAGAAGAATTTATTGTTAACCCCTCTGTTTTGTAAAAAAGGAAAAGAGCTATGCCCAAAGTGTTGATGTGCCCACCGGCACTTCTTAATCAAGATCTGTCTGGAAAGACTTATCTCATCACGGGCGGTAATTCCGGGATTGGTCGAGTAACAGCGGAACAACTTCTTAAACAAGGAGCTCATGTCGTTGTCGCATGTCGAAGGCCCAACGAAGTGCCTCAAGGAAAATCGTTAGAAGTCTTAGAGCTTGATTTGGCAGATTTAGAATCGGTAAGAAAAGCTGCGAAAA
>JBJSXY010000398.1:0-2724 GCA_046086625.1 Pseudomonadota bacterium
TAAAAAGCCTGCAAAAGCATCAAAAAAGGAAGCCAAAGCTCCTGAAGATAAGCCTGTAAAAAAAGAAGCCAAAGCTGCAAAAGCGGAAGATAAACCAGTAAAAAAAGCCGCTGCCAAAGCTGATCAGAAAGCTAGTAAGAAAAAGGAAAGCTAAGCTTGAATGATAAACCCTTTCTTTCACCTAATTGGGTGGGGGCTTATTTAGTAGCAATCGCACTTGCTCTTCTCTTCTGGTTAGAACCCCTTCTCAAGAACCGGGCTCGTAAATTTGTTCAATCGGATGCCCTTCATCATTCTCAAAGCATAATTCCTTTAAACCATTCGCTCGGAATTATCTCATTTGGTAATTTGCAGAGACTTTCTACGGGCAAATCCACCTCGCTGGAACAAATTTTAAACGAAGAAGGACGCTCTAGGAGAGTGCTGCTGGTTAATTTCTGGGCTACCTGGTGTGAACCTTGTATTGAAGAAATCCCCACCTTAGGGCTCCTTTCAGAGCAGCTGGGAAACCAATCCGATACCTCTCTTCCACTTATAATAACGATTTCAGTAGATGAAAGTGCTGAAGCTGTTCTGAAGTTTGAAAAAACTTTGGGCCGAAATTTGCCCTTTGTAGTTCTCCACGACCCAGATGGAGCTCTTTCACGTTCACTAGGAGTTACAAAGTTTCCGGAAACGTTCTTAATCAACTCCTCGGGCAACGTTCTTCATAAGTGGATTGGACCTCAAGACTGGCTTTCATTTGAAATCTTAGAGATTTTAAAAAAATCATGCGCTTAGCTAACATCTCTTTTTCTAAAGAGATATGATTAATTTATGAAAAACTATTTACTCCATTTGTTAGGCTTCATTACCTTTATTGGTTTCTCTGCTTACTCTCTTGAAGGAGAAGCTCCCCAGATCGAACCCCAGCTCAGTGCCGCCGGAATGCGGCGTTTGGAAGAAAACAGGCAAATCTTATTGAAAAACATCCAAACTGCAAAAACCAATGTAGAAAATTGCCAGGCTAACCTATCCACTGTGGAAAAACAGATAGAAGAAGTCTCTAAGATTGAAGCTGAATTAGGAAAACTAAAGGACCAATATGATGCCTTTTTAGAAAAAGCTGCTTCGGAAACAAAAAAGAATCTGGAGGCTTTGAACCAGCTTTCTAAATCGAAAGATAGGAGACTTGCCGCGACAGAAAAAACCGAACGAGAAGCCTGGACTAAAGATACTTCAGATAAAGTATCTAAAGTTAAAGAACTCCTTCAAAAATTAAGAAAAGATGTAGAAGGGGTCCGCTTCAGAAAAAAAGACCTCACTACTCAGAAAAATCATTGGTTAGAGCGTGAACGCTATCATCAACGGATGGTGGATGAACTCATGGCGAAACAAACAGACACGGAAAAAAAATTGAAGGGTGACGGCTAAAAAGCTCATCACCCTTCCAACTTTAATGCTTAACGCATACCGTAAGGATTTTGCCCATATCCATAGCCATAGGGGTTCTGTCCATATCCGCCATACCCATAAGGTCGATTATAACCATATCCACCATAAGGATTCTGCCCATATCCATATGGATTTTGTTGACCATATCCATAAGGATTCTGCCCGTAACCATATGGATTTTGCTGGCCATACCCATAAGGATTCTGATTATACGGTTGCTGTTGATATGGCTGTTGTTGATACGGATTAATCTGCTGAGGAATCTGCCCATTATTGTTGTCGCTTCCGCAAGCTGCCAGGAACACTAACCCTACTAAAAATACTAAACCTTTTTTCATAATCCCCTCTTCCAGCGCCACTTTGCCGAAGCGCCCAAGTTTGAGTAAACTCTCCGGAAGTTAACCTTCCGGTAACTCCAATTCTGTATTCAGCAAGAAAAGGGCCAAGCCTTTTAGCTGGTTTTGCACACCCCCCCCAAAAAAGAGCGCCACTTTTGGGCAAAACCCCAGCCCATTTATGTCTCTTTTTAGTCGGACCCTGGCTATAATACTTCTTTAGGTAATCTCTCATGTTGAAACTGCTGGGAAGAATCCATAGGCTGCCTCTTTTGGGGAATATCGTTTTTATTTTGGCCGGAGCGACTTCTTGTGTGGGTAGTCACAGTCGCGAACGTTTGGGACCTTATCTCAAGACTCATAAAGACCGTGGCCTTCAGTCGCTTTCTGTTGATAAGGAATCTCCGAGCTATGTAGCTTCACTTGAATTCGACCAGTGGTTAAAAAATCAACTCTCCAAAGAACGATCCTCTCAATTAGAATCTTCCTGTCGCAGTAACAGTTCTCACTCTCCCTTTTGTTATTCCATAGTAAACTTCTCAGAATTGGAATCGCGCCGGGAGCTTTTAAAAGATAAACAAAAGCGTAGAGGCTCATCGCGAACAATTGTTCCGAAATTCAAGAATGGAACGTTCTCTAATTGGATTGAACTTCGTTTTTCTCCTGTTTCGGCAACTCTGCGTGGGCTTAACCGAACAAAACCCCAAGAGATTGAACTTCTTCGTACGAAAGCACTGGGGGAAGAAGCTTGTCCCAATAATATTTCTATTTCTCTTGCTGCGTTTTTAGAGGATCAGCTGCCAAGTAAGATTTCTTATTCAAATCTAGCAGAACTCTATGAAAAAGGTGGGAAGTGCCCAGCGGAAACACCGGGTGATTCGGAAGCTCTGTCTACCCGAGCTGGACTTCTGTATTTAGCGGATAGCATCGATCCCCCCAGGACGGAACTTCTCGC
>JBJSXY010000399.1:0-5475 GCA_046086625.1 Pseudomonadota bacterium
GTTGCAAGAAATTGGCGATAAATACAAAGTGTCAAAAGAACGTGCGCGCCAATTGGAAGAGCAAGTCAAAGACAAGTTAAAAAAATACGTAGCCCAGCACTATCCAGATTTTAATATTCTCACTCAGGATTAGTAATTTTCAGGAAAAAGACGTCTTTCTACACATTCGATAACGGTGTGGATAATTTTCATGTGCATTTCTTGAATTCGATCAGAAGATTTACCAGGAATGATAATTTCCACATTTGCTTTCCCTTTAAGCTTGCCCCCGTCTTTTCCTGACAAAACTAGAGTTCGAAGACCTTTTTGTTGGGCTGTTTCAAGGGCCCTCAGGAGATTTAAAGAATTTCCACTGGTCGTGAGAGTCACCAGGAGATCTCCTTTTCGGCCAAGCCCCTCTAGTTGCCTAGAAAACACATGTTCAAAACCCATATCATTCGACACACAAGTCACATGAGAGGGATCCCCCAAAGCTAAAGCCCCCAGGGGTTTTCTGTCTTTTCTAAAGCGCCCGGTGAATTCTTCCGCAAAGTGCATAGCATCGCAGTGAGATCCGCCATTGCCACAAATAAAGAGGTTTCCACCCCGGTGATAGAGAGCAGTCACTTCCTCTACAAATTTTTCACAAAGCCCCATTTGTTTGGGGTCTTCAATGAAACTTCCCAGCAACTGATGGGCTTCTCTCAAGGAACTAGAAAAAAAGCTCATTCAGAAATTCCCTCAAGAAGTCGGAGCGCTGCTTTCGCAGTCAGGGGACTTCCCGTAAAATTTTGAGTCAGGGTTAAGTAGTCAAATTCAAGGCCTGGACCAAAGTACTTGGCTCGAAGCTTATCTCCAATGGCTTTAGATCGGTACGCAGTTCCAAATTCTTTTAGAATGGATTCATAAAACTGCTGAACCATCAAAATACCAATGGCATAATTTTGAACGTAGACAGGGGCCATCACAAAGTGATCCACATCCCAATCGGCTTGCTCAGGCTTAATACTCACTCCCCAATATTCTTTAAAAATAGAAGCCCACAGCTTTCCGTAATCCTGATCGGGGTTCATATAAACGGCTCGTTCAAATTCGCTGAAAAGAACCTGTCGCAGCAAAACAAAAGCTTGTTCGATGCGAGTTGCTCGCTCTTGCTTGCTCAAAATGGGTTTAAGAGCCTCGGATCCAACAGCTGTGTATTTCGGCAATACATCTTCCAAAAACTCAGATGAATCCGCCATTCGCTCTAAGGTCATAGCAATAGCTTCTGTTTCAACTGATCCAAAGCCGCGAAATGCCGCAATAGGTTGCCGAATTTCTCCGAAGTGAATGGCATGCCCAAGTTCGTGAATAATGGTGCTAATATCATCCCACTGAACTGGTTTTTTTAGATTTGCCAAAAACCGAATATCTGGCTTCGGCAATGACAGTAGTTCGCCTTTTTCACTTACATGAGGAGCCACCACTCCCATAGCAAATGCATGGGTATTTTTTCCGGGGCGCGGATATAAGTCCATTTTAAAATCGTAAGAGGCCACATCTATTCCCAAACTTGTATAGAAATCGCTGGCTACTTTCATGACTTCTGTTTCTGGGAATTCTTTAAAAAGGGCATTCACTTCACCGGAAGCCGATTTCTCTCTTAAATAACGAAGATCCCAAGCTTCAACTTTGCTAATTCCCGCTTGTTTTCCCATGACCGCCAAAATCTTTCGAATTTGGGGAGCTAGCTTGGTCCTGACTTCTTTAACGTTAGCCAAGTAATTTTTAAGATCGAGTTGATTTCGAAAATACCGATAATCGTAATAATTTTTGAACCCAGCTAAACGCGCTTCTGCGTTTCGAGATTTTATTAAATCCCGAAAGCCCCATTTCAACCACGCATCCGCTCGAGCTGCATTGAATTGCTTGAAGAGAGCTTCTCTTTGCGCACGATCATCCAAACTTCCAATCCGTTTGGATAACAAAGCTTTTGAAACCGGCTCAGCTTCTCCCGGAACCTGAATTCGAAACGCATTGCTTTGATTGGCTAGCGCATCTTGCTTGTCTTGATTTTCTTTCTCTTTTTTGATGACCGCTTCTTTAGTGAGAATGCTCGTTTCTAAAAGCTGTTTTGCGCGATCTAAACGCCTTTTCCAAGCGCACTGGGCTTCAACTCCAATAGAACTTTTTGCTAACTCGAGCGTTTTTCTTAAAACGTCTTTGTCATAAGCTACTTTTTGATAAGCCTCAAATAGCGTTCCCATTTTTTGAGCCGATGCACCTGGCTCATTGGCTTCTACTTTCCATTGTTCTTCTTGATATTCCGCAGAAGCGCGATCGACGCGGTCTTGAAAGAAAGTTAGGTCTTCATTGAAAAACTTTTTGATAGCTAAACAACCAGGAGACAGGTTTTTGTCTTCTAGAGCAGTATCTAAGTTACGAACATTTTGAGAAACACAGCTCGTTAAGAAAACAACAGACAGTAATAAGATTCGTTTCATTTTATTTTCCTTCCATAAAGGGATAGCCATACTGGGTTGGCGGATTGAGAGTTTCAGAAATAGTTCTCACAGAAACCCATCTTAATAGATTGTAGATACTCCCCGCTTTGTCATTAGTTCCTGAGCCTCTTCCCCCGCCAAAAGGTTGTTGTCCCACTACTGCGCCAGTGGGTTTATTATTGATGTAGTAATTTCCTGCACTATGAGTGAGCTGACTGCTTGCTTTCTCAATAACAGCTCTGTCTTGTGAAAAAAGCGCTCCCGTTAGAGCATAAGGTGAAGTTTCATCACAAAGCTTTAAGGTTTCATCAAACTTGGAGTCTTCATAAGCGTAGACCGTTAAAACAGGCCCAAATATTTCCTCACAAAGCGTTTGATATTTTGGATTGGTGGTTTCAATGACGGTGGGCTCGAAGAAGTATCCTTCTTCTGAGCTTCCCTTCCCTCCAAACACGATTTGGCAATCGGAACTCTTCTTGGCGGTTTCCACATAGCGGCTGATGTTCTCAAACGATTTTTTATCAATAACGGCCGACATGAAATTTCTAAAATCAAGAACATCGCCCATCTTTACTGTTTTTAGCTCGGCAATGAGCGCTTCTTTTACTTGGGGCCAAATGCTTTTAGGAATATACGCTCTTGAAGCTGCCGAGCATTTTTGTCCTTGGTATTCAAAAGCTCCTCGCACAAGAGCCGTGACAAGAGCTTTCTGATCACACGAGCTATGTGCAAAAACAAAATCTTTACCGCCCGTTTCTCCAACAATACGAGGATAGCTTCGGTACTGATGGATATTTTCGCCGACTGTTTTCCACATGTTTTGGAAAACCCCGGTGCTGCCGGTGAAGTGAATTCCTCCTAAGTTCTTATCTTTCAAAACCATATCGCCCACGAGAGCGCCACTGCCGGGAATAAATTGAATCACTCCGGGAGGAAGACCGGCTTCTTCAAGAAGCTTCATTATGAAATAACCTGAATAAACAGCTGTCGACGCTGGCTTCCACAGAGAAACATTTCCCATAAGAGCTGCTGAAGTAGGAAGGTTTCCCGCAATGGACGTAAAGTTGAATGGAGTCACTGAAAAAACAAAGCCTTCTAGAGGCCGATATTCCATTCGATTCCAAACTGCAGAGCTTGAAAGCGGCTGAATGCCATAAATTTGTTCTTGGAAGTAAGTATTGAATCTCAAAAAATCAATAAACTCACAAGCTGCATCGATTTCAGCTTGGTAGCAAGTCTTGCTCTGACCCAACATCGTAGCCGCGTTCAAAATAAATCGATGTTTATGAGTGAGAAGTTCGGCTGCCTTTAGAAAAATGGCTTGGCGACTGTGAGCCGGCATTTGAGACCACTCTTGCCAAGCTTTCATAGATCCTTCAATGGCCGCTCTAATTTCTTCTGGGCCCACTTGATGAAACTGGCCCAAAACATGGCGGTGATTATGGGGAACGATACATTTATCCGTTTTTCCCGTGCGAACTTCTTTGCCGTTAATGATGGCGGGAATATCGACTTTGTCTTTTAATTGGCGATCCAATTCCTTTTTAAGAGCCTGGGTTTCAGAAGATCCTGGCTGATAAGAAAAAATGGGTTCATTCACAGGTTTTGGCACTTGTGCGTTTAAATTGGTTAAGCTCATAAAAATTCCTAAAAAGCGTAATAAATACCAGAGTTTGACCTTCTGTTAAATCGGTCTTTACGTTTTGAGGGAAGGGCCGCAAGTAACTGTAATAATAGTGTTTTTTCGATGGCCAGAGCGGGTGAGAGGCCTGACCCCCCCCCTCAAGCCTTGCGGGCTTTGAGGGGGGGGGGTTCAAGATTTTTTTAGATTTAATTTAAGGCTTCTTATCTTGTTGCTTTAACAACATCGCAAGAGCTTATCTTCACTAAGTCCAATCTGGTTTCATTGCTGAGCCGTTGCCGAATGGCTTCTCCAACAAGATTAATCCTATCTTGTGGATTTAAAGCTTCCATTCTTCTGAGACAAAGATTTAAAAGTCGAAACTGCTCAATTTTTCCGGGGAAATTCTTTTCGAAAATACCCAACGTCACGTCCTGAACGCTCTGGTTGGATCTAACTGCATACGTTGCACGAATAACGTGATACAAAGGTTTTTCTACTTCCTCTTGTCCTACTTCTCGAGAGCGTATCGAATTAATTTTTAACCCTTCAAATCCAACCTCCTCTCTCGTTCCCGTCTCCGCATAGCCTGATAAATTGAAAGCCAGTGAACCAACCATTACCAAAAAAGAAAAAGTTTTCATTTTGGGGTCTCCTTGTTTAAACCGATATATTGAGGGTCTGCGAAGAACATGCCAGGAAATGACTAACTTAAACTCATTCAAAAAAGCCCTAAATACTTGTTTAAGTTTTTTTCATAGGATTCATGCGAATTAAAAATGGGCCTCATTCTGGGCATTTAGAATGTATGGATCTAAGACACCTGGTTTTATCAAATTGAACTTCTAAAGAAATTCAATCGTTAGTGCTTAAAGTGTCTATTATTTAGCCGGAGATGTGCTTATGATTCTCCGATGCTTGATTTATTTCGTGATTGGTTAAGTTATTTTCTTCGTTGGGGCCACCTCATTGCAGGAATTTCTTGGATAGGCAGTTCTTTCTATTTTATTTGGCTGGATAAAGCTCTCACGCTTCCTGAAAAACCTAAAGAATCCGTTGAAGGCGAAGTGTGGATGGTTCACAGCGGCGGGTTTTATCAAGTTGAAAGAAGAAAAATAGGCCCGGGGCAAATGCCTCGCACGCTTCATTGGTTTAAATGGGAAGCCGCTTTTACGTGGATAACCGGCATTCTTTTAATGGCAGTCGTTTATTACGCGGGCGGCGGCGCTCTTCTTTTTGATGCCGATAACACTTCAGGAAATGTCACTCAGGCCATTTTATTTTCGCTCTCTCTTCTTCCGATTTCTTGGTTTATTTACGATGGCCTTTGGAATTCTTATCTAGGAAAGAATACTCGATTAGCTACGGGGATTTCCTTCGCTTTAATGATCG